>NZ_JBWKWY010000007.1:0-173214 GCF_059422465.1 Pseudomonas sp. GW821-FHT01D09 | reverse complement strand
GTGTTTCAGCCGATACATTCGGCGACTGATACACCGCCATCGCGGGCAAGCCCGCTCCCACACAAGCCCGCTCCCACAAGGGGGGGTTGTGGCGTTGGCTATAGATCCGCTTCCTGCACCACCCGCACCACCCCCGCATCCAGCGCATATGCCGCATCCGCCAGGTCGTTGGTGACCGTCTCCACCTTCAACGTGCCGGTGACCCACAGCGGCGTGTAGATATCATCCAGCTTCAAGCCCTTGGGATAACGCACCAGCACCAGTTGGTTGGGCGGCGGTGGCGGGACATGGATGCAAGCGCCCGGGTAAGGCACCAGGAAAAACAGGGTGCTGCGGCCCTTGGCGTCGGTTTCCAGTGGCACCGGATAGCCACCCAGGCGGATGTGCTTGCCGTTCATGGCCGCTACGGTCTTGCTCGAATACATCACGGCAGGCAAGCCCTTGCTCTGCTTCAAGCCACCCTTTTCGGTAAAGGTGCCCAGGGCTTCAGGGGAGTTGTGGTCGATATCCGGCATTTGCTCCAGGGCTTTCTGGTCTGACTTGGGCATCAGTTCCAGCCAGTCGGTTTCCGGCAGCTCAGCAGCGTGGGCCAGGCTTGAACCCAGCAAAAGGACAGTCAACAGAAGGCGGCGCATGAAGGGGCTCGGCAAATAAACACAGTGCCGGCATTCTAGCCCTCTGCGCCTGCGCAGCGCAGAGGGCTTGACGCTGAATTACTTCTTTTTCAGCAGACCGTAGATCACCAGCAACACAATGGCACCGACCAGCGCGCCGATAAAGCCTGCACCCTGGCCGGCCTGGTAGATACCCAGCGCCTGACCGCCATAGGTCGCCGCCAGGGAGCCGGCGATACCCAGCAGGATGGTCATGATCCAGCCCATGCTGTCGTCGCCTGGTTTCAGGAAACGCGCCAGCAGGCCGACGATCAAACCGATAAAGATGGTTCCAATGATACCCATGGCATTTCCCTCTGAATGAAAGTTAGCTGAAGCCTAGTCAGACTTTGGCATCCTGCAATCAGAGGATGGCGGCAACCAATGGTTCCCGCCGCTCCATGGGTTATTGCGCGGCGATCAGTGCCTGGACCTTGGCGATCTGCGCATCGAGCGTCGCGCGGTCCTTGCAACGCAGGTTGGCGTGGCCGACCTTGCGCCCGACCTTGAAGGCCTTGCCATAGTGATGCAGGTGGCAATCTTCAATCGCAATGACCTGCTCCACCGACGGCACCACGCCAATGAAGTTGAGCATCGCGCTCTCGCCAACCTTGGCCGTGGAGCCCAGTGGCAGGCCCGCGACCGCCCGCAGGTGGTTCTCGAACTGGCTGCACTCGGCGCCTTCGGTGGTCCAGTGCCCGGAGTTGTGCACGCGCGGGGCGATTTCGTTGGCCTTGAGGCCACCGTCCACTTCAAAGAATTCAAAAGCCATCACGCCGACATAATCCAGTTGCTTCAACACGCGGCTGGAATAGTCTTCGGCCAGGGCCTGCAACGGGTGGTCGGTGCTGGCCACGGACAGCTTGAGGATGCCGCTGTCGTGGGTGTTGTGCACCAATGGGTAGAAGCGCGTTTCGCCATCCCGGGCGCGCACGGCCACCAGCGAGACTTCGCCGGTAAACGGCACGAAGCCTTCCAGCAGGCAGGCGACGCTGCCCAGTTCGGCGAATGTGCCGACCACATCGGCTTCGGTACGCAGGACTTTCTGGCCCTTGCCGTCGTAACCCAGGGTGCGGGTTTTCAGCACAGCCGGCAGGCCGATGCTGGCGACGGCGGCGTCCAGGTCCGCCTGGGACTGGATGTCGGCGAAGGCCGGGGTCGGAATGCCCAGGTCCTTGAACAGGCTTTTTTCAAACCAGCGGTCACGGGCAATGCGCAGGGCTTCGGCGCTCGGGTACACGGGGACGAACTGCGACAGGAACGCCACGGTTTCGGCCGGCACGCTTTCAAACTCGAAGGTCACCAGGTCGACTTCATCGGCCAGTTGGCGCAAGTGGTCCGGGTCGCTGTAGTCCGCCCGCAGGTGTTCGCCCAGGGCCGCCGCACAGGCGTCCGGCGCCGGATCAAGAAACGCGAAGTTCATCCCCAGCGGCGTACCCGCCAGGGCCAGCATGCGACCCAGTTGGCCGCCACCGATTACACCGATTTTCATCAATCAACAACCTCAGGCGATGCGTGGGTCTGGATTGTCCAGGACGCTGTCAGTCTGTTCGGCGCGGAATTTCTTCAGGGCCGCGTGGAACTGTGGATGCTTGGCGCCCAGGATACTGGCGGCCAGCAATGCCGCGTTGATCGCGCCGGCCTTGCCGATCGCCAGGGTGGCCACCGGGATCCCGGCGGGCATCTGCACGATGGACAGCAGCGAATCCACGCCCGAGAGCATCGACGACTGCACCGGCACGCCGAGCACCGGCAAGTGGGTCTTGGCCGCACACATGCCCGGCAGGTGGGCTGCGCCACCGGCACCGGCGATGATCACCTCGATGCCACGGGATTCTGCTTCATCGGCATACTGGAACAGCAGCTCTGGCGTGCGGTGGGCGGAAACCACCTTCACTTCAAACGCAATGCCGAGCTTTTCCAGCATATCGGCGGTGTGGCTAAGGGTGGACCAATCGGACTTGGAGCCCATGATCACGCCAACCAATGCACTCATCGTCGTGCCTCTTCTCTCTGGGCGCCCGTAGGCGCGTCAAAAAACAACAAGCCACGCGGGAAATCCGGCGTGGCTTGTTATACGAATTAAGGCCGGTTGGACCGGCCGAAGGCCGCGCAGTATACCGTAATACGGCGGAGAAACAGCCCCTGGAATGACCATCTGTCTTACTGGGCAAACCTGCGGTTTTATTGACTTTCAGGTCAGCGAACACACCACAAAATACTGTGGGAGCTGGCTTGCCTGCGATGGCGCAGGGTCAGTGCCGGAAGTGTCGGCTGATACACCGCTATCGCAGGCAAGCCAACTCCCACATTTGTTCTGTGCTGGGTTCAGCTACTCTGCGCCGCCCCACCTTCCAGCTTGCGCCACAACAACCGCACGTTTGCCTTGCGCACCAACGCGCAGCGATACAGGCGAATCTCCAACGGCACATGCCACTGCGGCCCGCCACACACCACCAACTCACCCCGGGCCAGTTCGGCACGCACGCTCAACTGTGGCACCCAGGCGATCCCCAACCCTTCCAGGGCCATGCTTTTGAGGCTGTCGGCCATGGCGGTTTCGTACACCGTGGTAAAGCGCAGGGCGCGCTGGCGCAGCAGCAGGTTCACCGAACGCCCAAGGAACGCCCCGGCGCTGTAGGCCAGCAATGGCACGCTGCCCTCGCCTTCCAGGTCGAATAACGGCTTGCCTTCGGCATCGGCGGCGCACACCGGGAGCATTTCGGTATTGCCCAGGTGCAGCGACGGGAAAATATCCGGGTCCATCTGCATCGCCGCATCCGGATCATAGAACGCCAGCATCAGGTCGCAGCCGCCTTCACGCAGGGCATGCACCGCGTCGCCGACGTTGGTGGCCACCAGGCGCGTGGCGATGTTCAGCCCTTCATTGCGCAATTGCGCGATCCAGCGTGGGAAAAAGCCCAGCGCCAGGGAGTGCGCCGCCGCCACTTGCATGACTTCGCCCTGGCCGCCTTCAAGGTGATGCAAATGGCGCAGCACTTCGCCCAGTTGCTCGACCACCGTGCGCGCCGTGACCAAAAACAACTGCCCCGCCGCCGTCAGTTCCACCGGCGTGCGCGAGCGGTTGACCAGGGTCAGCCCCAACGCGGCCTCAAGGCTGCGGATACGTCGGCTGAAGGCCGGCTGGGTGACAAAGCGCCGCTCCGCCGCCTGGGAGAAGCTGCGCGTGGCCGCCAGGGCGCTAAAGTCTTCCAGCCATTTGCTTTCAAGGTTCATCAGATTCTCCAGGGCATGCACCATTTTGGCACACACGCCCGCCATGTTAACCGGGTCACATCAACATTATGCCGTTTGTGCATAGGTCAGCGCTTAACAGCATTGGCCCAAAAACTTCCACAAGCCTAGCATTCACAGCGTTCCGGCCTAGCCCGGGTCCATATCGAGATGATTTCCGTCATGTCCTGCGCTGCATCATTCCGTACCGAAAAAGACCTGCTTGGCGTACTCGAAGTACCTGCCCAAGCGTATTACGGCATCCAGACCCTGCGAGCCGTGAATAACTTCCGTCTCTCCGGCGTTCCGATTTCGCATTACCCGAAATTGGTGGTCGGTCTGGCAATGGTCAAGCAAGCCGCCGCTGATGCCAACCGCGAGTTGGGCCAGCTCAGCGAAGCCAAGCACGCTGCCATCAGCGAAGCCTGTGCCCGCCTGATCCGCGGCGACTTCCACGAAGAGTTCGTGGTGGACATGATTCAAGGCGGCGCTGGCACTTCAACCAACATGAATGCCAACGAAGTCATCGCCAATATCGCGTTGGAGGCCATGGGCCACAACAAAGGCGAATACCAATACCTGCACCCCAACAACGACGTGAACATGGCGCAGTCGACCAACGACGCCTACCCGACCGCGATCCGCCTGGGTCTGCTGTTGGGCCATGACGCGCTGCTGGCCAGCCTCGACAGCCTGATCCAAGCGTTCGCCGCCAAAGGCGTCGAGTTCGGCCACGTCCTGAAAATGGGCCGCACCCAACTGCAAGACGCCGTGCCGATGACCCTCGGCCAGGAATTCCGCGCCTTCGCCACCACCCTGGGTGAAGACCTGGCACGCCTCAAGACCCTGGCCCCGGAGCTGCTGACCGAAGTCAACCTGGGCGGCACCGCCATCGGCACCGGCATCAACGCCGACCCGCGCTACCAGGCCCTGGCCGTGCAACGCCTGGCCACCATCAGCGGCCAGCCGCTGGTACCGGCGGCCGACCTGATCGAAGCCACCTCCGACATGGGCGCGTTCGTGCTGTTCTCCGGCATGCTCAAGCGGACGGCGGTGAAGCTGTCGAAGATCTGCAACGACCTGCGCCTGCTGTCCAGCGGCCCACGTACCGGGATCAACGAGATCAACCTGCCAGCGCGTCAGCCAGGCAGCTCGATCATGCCCGGCAAGGTCAACCCGGTCATCCCGGAAGCCGTGAACCAGGTGGCCTTCCAGGTCATCGGTAACGACCTGGCCCTGACCATGGCGGCCGAAGGCGGCCAGCTGCAACTGAACGTGATGGAGCCGCTGATCGCCTTCAAGATCTTCGACTCGATCCGCCTGCTGCAACGCGCCATGGACATGCTGCGCGAACACTGCATCGTCGGCATCACCGCCAACGAAGCACGCTGCCGCGAACTGGTGGAGCACTCCATCGGCCTGGTCACCGCGCTGAACCCGTACATCGGCTATGAAAACGCCACCCGCATCGCCCGCATCGCCCTCGAAAGCGGCCGCGGCGTGCTGGAACTGGTGCGCGAAGAAGGCTTGCTCGACGACGCCATGCTCGACGACATCCTGCGCCCGGAAAACATGATTGCCCCGCGTCTGGTGCCTTTGAAGGCCTGAACGCCTGTAGCACCGCTCACCAGGTTGAGGGACTAGACACCTCTCACCCTTTTGAGGGCTTGAAGATTTCGATCTTCAGGCCCTTTTTTTTGCCTGCTTTTTAACAAGTGAGCACCTATATAGAAACGCGCAACTGCGTTTTATAGATAAAACAAACAAGCCCTTTCATAACTCCCCCGCGTTACCTGAAAAAGCACCAACTCCTCGCAACTTCCCATGACATGCCCGGGCGCGTGCAATTTCGTGCCATATAAGAACCAACGTTTTATATATGAAACATTAAAACTTTATCAAATTAAACCCAACCCACTAATAACAAAGAATATTTTCTGAAAGCCCGTAGGAAATAAGTCACTGGCATTGTTCATGCACTAAACGTCGTATCACCTATAAAACAGACCAGAGTACCTTCCTGATGGCTGTGAAAGAGATGTACGCCGTGACGCCCCAATGGAATAACCAAGCTCTCAGGGAAGAGCTGGAGCCGACTGAAATTGAATTTCGCAATGTCGGTAAATGTTTCCCGGCCAAGGGTAAAGCGCACGCGCCCTTCGCCATTCGCGAGGTGAACTTCAAGATTCGCCGGGGTGAAGTGGTGTCGATCATCGGCCCTTCCGGTTGCGGCAAAAGCACCATTCTCAATATGGGCTCGGGCTTGTACCGCCCCAGCGAAGGAGAAGTGTTCGTCGGTGGCAAGCCGGTCACCGGGCCGGTGCCGCAGGTTGCGTTCATGCTGCAAAAGGACCTGTTGATGCCCTGGCGCAGCATCCGCCGCAACGTCGAACTGGGCCTGGAGATCCAGGGCGTGGCGGCCGCCACCCGGCAGAAGGTGGCCCTGGACTTGCTCGAGCGCTGCCACCTCAATGGCTACGCCGATCACTACCCGTTCCAGTTGTCTGGCGGCATGCGCCAGCGCGCCGCCCTGGCCCGCACCCTGGCCATCGACCCACAGGTGCTGTTCCTCGACGAGCCGTTCTCGGCCCTCGATGCCCAGACCAAGATGATCCTGCAACAGGACATGGCGCGGATGCTGTTCGACGAAAAGAAGACCGCGCTGTTTATCACCCACGACCTGATCGAAGGCATCGCCATGTCCGACCGCTTGCTGGTCATGAGCGCCCGCCCCGGCACGATCATCGAGGAAATCAGTATCGACCTGCCGTTTCGCGACAACCCCCTGGAGCGCCGCAAGCTGCCGGAAATCGGCCCGCTGGTCGGTCGCCTGATGGAGTTGCTCCAGGTCGGCGCCGACACCGAACTGCACTGATCACCGCCCTTGCGGCCCCCAACCGATTCCGGAGTCCCCATGCTCAAGTCTCTGTTTCAACGTCTTTGCGCCTTCAGCCTGGGCCTCGGCATGGCCTGTGCCGCCCAGGCGCAGCCGACCAAGGTCACCTACCTGCTGCCGGCGCCGCCCAACTCGCCTGCGTTCGCACCGTGGATCATCGCCAAGGAAAAGGGCTACTACACCGCCCAGGACCTGGACCTGACCTTTATCGCCGCCAAAGGTGGCGTGGATGTGGCCAAGCAGATCGGCGCCGGTAACGCATTGATCGGCGGGGCCATCGGCGACACGCCGATTGTGGTGCGGGCCAATGGCATCCCGGTGCGCGCCGTGGCGGTACTGGGCGACGGCGGGGTGACGATGATCGCCACCAACGCCAAGGACAACATCAACAGCATCAGCGACCTCAAGGGCAAGACCCTGACGGTGATGTCGTACTCCGACACCACCTACTACGCCCTGCTCGCCTCGCTGCGCAAAGCCGGGCTGGGCAAGAACGACGTGAACATCCAGGCCGCCGGCCCGGCCGGGGTCTGGCAATTGTTCTCCGCCAACAAGGCCCAGGCCATGGCGGGCGTGCCGGACTGGGTGATCAATGCCCAGGAAGCCGGGGTGCAGATCAAGCTGATCCCCCAGGACCAGATCTTCGAGAGCATGGCCCAGGCGATTCTCGCCTCGGACGCCGCGATCAAGAACCAGCCACAGATTGTGCGTGGCGTGGTGCAGGGCACCCTGCAAGGCATGCGCGACATCATCCAGGACCCGCGCGCCGCCGCCGTGACCTTTGCCAAGGCGGTGCCGGCCTATGCCGGCAAGGAAGACTCGCTGGAGAAGATCTTCAAGCTCTACATCGAACACGTCTACGCCAGGCAGGCCGTGCTCGGGCGCATCGACCCACAGCACCTGGACAAGGTCCGCCAGTTCTATGTCAGCGAAGGCATCGTCACCCAGGCGACCGCGCTTGAGGAGCTCTTTACCAACCAATTCGTCGACAGCCCGGTCGGGGACATTGAGGAACGCACACGATGAAAAACAACAACTCCGTGCTCGGTAGCGTCGCGCTGCTGATCCTGTTCCTGGTGCTGTGGCAATGGGGCCCCGGCCTGCTCGGCATGCCCGAGTTCGTCATGCCAAAACTCAGCCGTGTGGCCCAGGAAGGCCTGGTGATGTGGCAGACCGGCGGCCTGCTGCAACACACCCTGATCACCGCCCTGGAGATCGTCGTCGGCTTCGCCCTCGGCGCCCTGCTGGGCGTGATGATCGGCGTGTCCCTGGGCCTGTCGCCGGCGGCCGAAGCCATGTTGTCGCCGTACATCCTGGCCTTGCAGATCGCCCCGAAAGTCGCCTTCGCGCCGCTGTTCGTGATGTGGCTGGGCTACACCATCTACCCGAAGATTTTGATCGCGATCCTGATCGTGTTCTTCCCGGTGATGATCAACGTGCTCTCGGCGATCCGCACCGTCGACCCGGACATGATCAACCTGGTCCGCACCATGAACGCCAGTCGCTGGCAGATCTTCCGCCTGGTGGAGTTCCCGTCGGCCATGGCCGCGCTGTTTTCCGGCCTGCGCATCGCCTCGACCCTGGCCGTGATCGGCGTCACCGTCGGTGAGCTGGTCGGTGGCAACCAGGGCCTGGGCTTCTTGCTGGTAGACGCCGAGGGCCAGGGCAATACCGCCGGGGTGTTCGTCGCCATCGTGGCGCTGACCCTGATTGGGGTGATCGCCTACGGCGCGGTGGTGTGGGCAGAAAAACGCGTCCTGCACTACATGCCCAAAGCTATGTTGAGCACCCAATGATGAGCCGCCATGACCTTTTGCTTGCAGGCCGCCGCGTGCTGGTCACCGGTGGCGCCCGGGGCCTGGGCTATGCCTTTGCCCAGGCCATCGGCCAGGCCGGTGCGCGGGTGGTGATTGCCGATGTGCTGCACGAACGTGTGCAGCAGGCCGCCGGTGAACTGCGGGCGCTGGGCCTGGACGTACAAGCCGTGGCTGTCGACCTGGCGCAACCCGCGTCGATCCAGGCCTGTGTCGACGCGACGATCAGCCTGCTGGGCGGCCTCGATGGCCTGGTGAACAACGCCTCGATCACCAACTCCGGGGGCAAGGGCTGCGAAGAGCTGAGCATCGACACCTGGGACCAGGTGATGCAGGTCAACGTGCGCGGCACCTGGCTGATGACCACCGCCTGCCTGCCGGCCCTGCGCGCCAGCGGCCAGGGCGCCATCGTCAACCTGGCCTCGGACACCCCGCTGTGGGGCGCGCCGAACCTGTTGGCCTACGTGGCCAGCAAGGGCGCAATCATCGCCATGACCCGCAGCCTGGCGCGGGAACTGGGCAGCAGCAACATCACCGTCAACGCCATCGCCCCCGGCCTGGTGCTGGTGGAAGCCACCGCCTACGTGCCCGAGGCGCGCCACCGTTTGTACAACGACCAACGGGCCCTGCAACGCCCGCAATTGCCCGAAGACGTCAGCGGCGCCGTGCTGTTCGCGCTGTCCGACCTTGCCCGCTTTATCACTGGACAAACCCTGCCGGTCAACGGCGGGTTCGTCATGCCTTGATCTGGAGACTGTCATGACTGATCTATCTGCCCAAAACGACACCCCCAAAAGCTGGGACCGCCCTGCCGGCGCCAGCCTGGAAAGCTGGATGAGCACGCGCATCGCCCGCTACGAGACGCGCAAGTACGACTGGGATGCCCTGAAGTTCCAGGCCGACTACGACCCCAAGTTCCGCCGCGCGCAAATGCGCTACATCGGCACCGGCGGCACCGGCATCAGCACCGACATGAACACCATCCCGTCGGAGCACTTCACCTTTTCCACCATGGTTATCCCCGCCGGTCACGAAGGCCCGCCGCACCTGCACATTGACGTCGAAGAAGTGTTTTTCGTGCTGCGCGGCAAACTCAAGGTGGTACTGGAAAAGGACGGCGAGCGTTTTGAAACCATCCTCACCGACCGCGACGTGATTTCCGTGCCGCCGGGCGTGTACCGCGAAGAGATCAATATCGGCGACGAAGACGCGCTGATGTGCGTGATGCTCGGCGCGAAAAAGCCGATCACCCCGACCTATCCGCCAGAGCACCCTCTGGCCTCGATCAAGCGCGGGTAAGCCCATGTTGCCAGGACTCACGCAAGCCGCGCCGACGGCCGACCTGCAAGCCCAACTGCAGCGCGATTTCCCCCAGCAATGGGTCGCGTCAGCGGGTGGCCAGCAGGCCCTGCGCGAATGCGGCACCGGGCCGGCGGTGGTGCTGCTGCACGGCATCGGCTCCGGGGCGGCGTCCTGGCTGCAGGTGGCACAGCACCTGGTGGCCAAGGCGCGGGTTATCGCCTGGGACGCCCCCGGCTATGGCGACTCCAGCCCCCTGGAATCGCAAGTACCCAAGGCCGAGCAATACGCCGCGCGCCTGGTGCAGATGCTCGATGCGCTGCAGGTGAATGAGTGCGTGCTGGTCGGCCATTCCCTGGGCGCGCTGACCGCCCTGGCCTTGGCCCGCAGTGCCCAGGCCCAGCGCGTGAGCCGCCTGGTGCTGATCAGCCCGGCCCGCGGCTATGGCGCACCCGAGCGCAGCCAGCAGCGCCAACAAGTGCGCCAGCAACGCCTGGACAACCTGCAACGCCTGGGCATCGCCGGCCTGGCCGCACAACGCAGTGCCCATATGCTCTCGCCCCGGGCCCAGCCCGAAACCTTGGCCTGGGTGCACTGGAACATGGCGCGCCTGAACCCGCTGGGTTATCGCCAGGCCATCGAGCTGCTGTGCGGCGACGACTTGCTGCGCCACGGCCAACCGGCAATGCCCTGCGAGGTGCATTGCGGCGAAGCCGACGCCATCACCACGCCCGACACCTGCCTGGGCGTGGCCAAGGCCCTGGGCGCCAGCTTCAACCTGATCGCCGACGCCGGCCATGCCAGCCCCATCGAACAACCGCTGGTGGTTGCCGGTCGCCTGGCCTACGCCCTCAAACAATCCCTGACAGGTAGAACCCTATGAACGACTCAGATCTGCTGAAGGATGCCCAGGACAAATACATCGTGCCGGGCCTGGAGCGCGGCTTGCTGCTGCTGTGCGAGTTCAGCCGGCGCAACCGCACCCTGACAGCGCCGGAGCTGGCACGGCGCCTGGCGCTGCCGCGCTCGACCATTTTCCGCCTGCTGACCACCCTGGAAACCATGGGCTTCGTCACCCGCAGCGGCAACGAATACCGCCTGGGCATGTCGGTGCTGCGCCTGGGCTTCGAGTACCTGGCATCGCTGGAGCTGACCGAACTCGGCCAGCCGCTGCTGGCCCGTTTGTGCGACCGGGTTAACTACCCCAGCAACCTGGTGGTGCGCGACGGGCGTTCCATCGTGTACGTGGCCAAGGTCTCGCCGCCTTCGGTGTTCTCCAACGCGGTCAACGTCGGCACCCGTTTGCCGGCCCATGCCACGGTGCTGGGGCGCATCCTCCTCGAAGAGCTGTCACTGGCCGAACTGCGCGAGCTGTACCCCGAAGAGCACCTGGAACAGCACTCCCACTGCACGCCAAAAACCGTGATGGAGCTGTTCGACATGCTCCAGGCCGATCGCCAGCGCGGCTTTGTCAGCGGCGAAGGGTTCTTTGAGTCGGCGATTTCCACAGTGGCCGCGCCCGTGCGCGACCAGAGCGGCGGCATCGTGGCGGCCCTTGGCGTGACTATCCCCACCACACAGATCGGTCATGTGAATTTTGAAGAGCTGCTGAACCAAGTGCGGCGCAGCGCAGACGAGCTGTCGCGCCTGCTCAATTACAACGGCGGCGCCCACAGCGGCCAGCCTCGCGTCACTGCCTTGATGAGAGATTGAGATGAGCCTTTATTCATTGCAGGGCCGCACCGCAATCGTCACCGGAGGCTCCTCGGGCATTGGCCTGGCGTGCGTCGAGCTGCTGCTGGAAGCCGGCGCCGCCGTTGCGTTCTGCGGCCGCGATGCAGAGCGCCTGCGCCATGCCGAAAGCGACCTGCGCCAGCGTTTCCCCCAAGGCCGGCTGCTGGCCCAGGTGTGCGATGTGCTCGATGGCGAAGCGGTCAACGCCTTTGCCAGTGCCAGCCTGGCTGCGCTGGGCGCCGCCAGTGTGTTGATCAACAACGCTGGGCAAGGCCGGGTCTCGACCTTTGCCGACACCACCGACAGCGCCTGGACCGAAGAGTTGAACCTGAAGTTTTTTTCGGTGATCAACCCGGTCCGCGCCTTCAAGCCGCAACTGCAACACCAGGCCGATGCCGCCATCGTCTGCGTCAACTCGCTGCTGGCCAGCCAGCCGGAACCGCACATGGTCGCCACTTCGGCCGCCCGCGCCGGGGTCAAGAACCTGGTGCGCTCGATGGCCACCGAATTCGCCCCGCAAGGCATCCGCGTCAACGGCATCCTGATTGGCCTGGTGGAATCCGGGCAATGGCGCCGCCGCTTTGAAGCGCGTGAAGAGCGCGACCTCGACTGGGCGCAATGGACCGCCCGCCTGGCCCAACAAAAACATATTCCCCTGGGGCGCCTGGGCCTGCCGCTTGAAGCGGCCCGCGCGATCCTGTTTCTGGCCTCGCCTCTGTCGGCTTACACCACAGGCAGCCATATCGATGTATCCGGAGGCCTGTCCCGCCATGCGTAATGAAAACACTGTCACCGTGGGCGCTGCCATCACCGCCTTCCTCGAACAATGCGACGTCAAGGCCGTGTTTGGCGTGATCTCGATCCACAACATGCCGATCCTCGATGCCTTCGCCGTGCGCGGCAATATCCGCTTCGTCATGGCCCGGGGTGAAGCCGGCGCCGCCAACATGGCCGACGCCTATGCCCGCACCACCGGCGGTCTGGGCGTGTGCCTGACCTCCACCGGCACCGCCGCCGGCAATGCCGCGGGCGCCATGGTTGAAGCACAGACCGCCGGCACCCCGCTGCTGCACATCACCGGGCAGATCGAGACGCCGTACCTGGACCAGGAACTGGCGTATATCCACGAAGCCCGCGACCAGTTGAACATGCTCAAGGCCGTGTCCAAGGCCGCCTTTCGCGTGCGCAGCGTCGAGACCGCCATCAGCACCCTGAAGCTCGCGGTGCAGACCGCCCTCACCGCGCCCACCGGCCCGGTCAGCGTCGAGATCCCGATCGATATCCAGTCGACCTTTATCCCCATGCCCACCGACCTGTCGCCACTGCCGATCCCGGTGGCCGTGCCGCCGCCGGAAGCCCTGGACTTGGTAGCCGAACGCCTGGCCAGTGCCAAGCGCCCGATGCTCTGGCTCGGTGGCGGCGCACGGCATGCCGGGGCGCAGGTCAAGCGCCTGCTGGCGATGGGCGTGGGGGTGATCACCTCGACCCAAGGCCGTGGCGTGGTCAATGAAGACGACGAGCGTTGCCTGGGGGCCTTTTCGCAAAACAAGCGGGTCGAGCAGTTCCTGCAAACCTGCGATGCCCTGCTGATCGCCGGGTCGCGCCTGCGCAGCAACGAGACCTTCAAGTACGCACTCAAGCTGCCGCAGAACACCCTGCGCATCGACGCCAACCCGGCCATCGAAGGCCGCAGCTATGCCAGCGAACTGTTTATCTGCGGCGACGCGGCCCTGGCCCTGGAAGGGTTGGCTGACCGCCTGGAAGGCCGACTGCACACCGACCCGCAGTTCCTCGCCGAACTCAAGGCCGTGCGTGAACAGTCGCGCAGCCAACTGGTGGCGGACCTGGGCCCGTACTCGGCGATGGTCGAGCAATTGCAGGCCAGCACCGGGCGCAACTTCTCCTGGGTGCGCGATGTGACCCTGTCCAACAGCATCTGGGGCAACCGCCTGCTCAACTTATACCACCCGCGTGCCGGGGTTCACGCCTTGGGCGGCGGTATTGGCCAAGGCCTGGCGATGGGCATCGGGGCAGCGGTGGCAGCCGCTGAAACCGCGCCCGAGCGCAAGGTGTTCGCCCTGGCGGGCGATGGCGGTTTCATCCTCAACCTGGGTGAGCTGGCGACCCTGGTCCAGGAGCGCGCCAACCTGGTGATCCTGCTGATGAACGACCAGCGCTATGGGGTCATCCGCAATATCCAGGACGCGGTCTATGGCAGCCGGCATTGCTATGTCGACCTGCACACCCCGGACTACACCAAGCTTGCCGAATCCATGGGCCTGCGCCATGGCCTGGTCACCGACCTCAAGGATTTCGGCAAGGTGGTCGACAGCGCCCTGAGCCAGCCCGGCCCGTTCCTGCTGGAAGTGGACATGCTCAGCGTGGGCAATTTCGCCACCCAGTTCGCCGGCCCGCCCAACAGCGAAACCAAAGCCCAGAAGGCCACCGCCTGAGGATCGTCGCATGCTGCATATCACCATGATCGGCTGCGGCGCCATTGGCGTCGGCGTGCTGGAGTTGCTGGAGAACGATCCGCAGCTGTGCGTGGATTACGTCATTGCCTCCGAGGGCTCCGAAGCCCTGGTGCGCCAGCGCCTGGCCAGTTTCAAGCAACCGCCGCAGGTGCTCACCGCCTTGCCCGCCGGCGCCCGCCCGGATTTGCTGGTGGAGTGCGCCGGCCACCGCGCTATCGAGGAACATGTGCTGCCGGCCCTGGAGCGCGGGATTGCCTGCCTGATTGTCTCGGTCGGCGCCTTGTCCGAAGTGGGCCTGGTGGAACGCCTGGAGGCCGCCGCCGAGCGCGGCAAGACCCGCATCGAGCTGCTGCCCGGGGCGATTGGCGGCATTGATGCGTTGTCGGCGGCCAAGGTCGGCGGCCTGGACTCGGTCAACTACACCGGGCGCAAACCGGCCCGGGCCTGGAAGAACACCCCCGGCGAGCAGGCCTGCGATCTGGATTCCATCAGCCAAGCCACGGTGATCTTCCAGGGCAGCGCCCGCGAAGCCGCGCGGCTGTATCCGAAAAACGCCAACGTCGCCGCCACCCTGTCCCTGGCCGGGCTGGGCCTGGATCGCACCCACGTCACGCTGATCGCCGACCCCCACAGCGACGAAAACGTCCACCACTTTGAAGCCTGCGGCGCCTTTGGCCGTTTCGAGTTGAGCCTGCGCGGCAAGCCGCTGTTGGCCAACCCCAAGACCTCGGCGCTGACCGTGTACAGCGTGGTGCGTGCGCTGGGCAACCACGCCCATGCCATCTCAATTTAGGAGCCCGTCGATGACTCTCGAACAGACTTTACCGATCTGCATCGCCGGCCACTGGCGCCTGGGCCGTGGCGAGCGCTATGCCAGCCGCTACCCGGCCACCGGCGAGGCCGTGGCCTGGCTCAATGCCGCCGACTTGCAGGATGTGGAAGACGCCATCCAGGGCGCGCACCAGGCCTTCCTGCACAGCGGCTGGGCCCAGCGCAAACCCCATGAGCGGGCCGGTGTGCTGTACCGCATCGCCGAGCTGATCCGCCGGCACAGTGAAGAACTGGCGCAGCTGCAACGCCAGGACAACGGCAAGCCGATCAATGAAACCCGCGCGCTGGTGGCCAGTGCGGCCGGCACCTTCCAGTTCTTCGCCGCCGCCTGCGAAACCCTCGAAGAAACCATCACCCCCTCGCGCGGCGATTTCGTCAGCATGAGCGTGTATGAGCCGATGGGCGTGGTCGCCGCGATCACCCCGTGGAATTCGCCGATTGCCAGCGAGGCGCAAAAGGTCGCGCCAGCCCTGGCGGCGGGCAATGCGGTGGTGATCAAGCCCGCGGAAATCACCCCGCTGCTGGCCCTGCGCCTGGCGCGTCTGTGCGAAGAGGCCGGCCTGCCCAAGGGCCTGATCAGCGTGCTGCCGGGCAAGGGCTCGCTGCTCGGTGATGCGCTGACCCGCCACCCGCTGGTCAAGCGCGTGTCGTTCACCGGCGGCACCCGCACCGGCAAGCACATCGCCCATATCGCCGCCGACAAGATGATGCCGGTGTCTTTGGAGCTGGGCGGCAAGTCGCCGACCATCGTCCTGGATGACGCCGACCTCGACCACGCGGTGGCGGGCGTGCTCTACGGCATCTTCAGCTCTTCGGGCGAGGCCTGTATTGCCGGCTCGCGGCTGTTTGTCGCGCGCGCCCTGTACGAACCCTTCATGCAACGCCTGGTAGCCGCCGCCGCGAACCTGCGCCTGGGCGACCCGGCCGACGAAAACACGCAGATGGGCCCGCTGATCAGCGCCAGCCATCGTGAATCGGTGGAGCGCTACGTCGCCCTCGGCCTGGCCGAAGGCGGGCGCCTGCGCCTGGGCGGGCAGCGCCCCAGCGGTGGCCTGTATGACCAGGGCTACTTCTACCCGCCGACCATCCTCGAAGGCCTGCACAACCAACAACAGGTGTGCCAGGAAGAAATCTTCGGCCCGGTGCTGGTGGCCATGCCCTTCGACGACGAAGCGCAACTGCTGGAGCAGGCCAACGACAGCCTGTACGCCCTCGCGGCTGGCATCTGGAGCCGCGACTACAAGCGCGCCTGGGCCCTGGGCCGGCGCTTGCAGGCCGGCACGGTGTGGATCAACACGTACAAGCAGTTCTCGATTTCCACGCCGTTCGGCGGTTGGCGCGACAGCGGCCTGGGCCGCGAAAAAGGCCGCCTGGGGATCCTGCAATACATGGAACAAAAGAGCCTCTACTGGGGCATGAACCAACAGCCACTGGCCTGGGCCGGTGTACCACCCGAGGTAGCGTGATGAGCGTTTTAGGTATTGATGAAGTCACCTATGGCGTCGAGGACCTCGACACCTGCGTGCGGTTTTTCAGCGACTGGGGCCTGACCCAGGTCAGTGCGCAACCCGATGAGGTGATCTTCGAGACCCTCAACGGCTGCCGCGTAGTGCTCGCCGACCTGAACAAACCGGGCCTGCCGCCCGCCATCGAGGCCGGTTCTACCGTGCGCGAAGTGGTGTGGGGCGTGGCCGACGCGGCCGACCTTGCGCTGTACGCCGAACGCATCGCCAACGACCCGGGGTTTGTCGAGGGCAACGGGCGCATCGGCTGCACCGACCCCAACGGCTTGGCGATCCGCCTGCAAGTGACGCGCAAGCGTGAGCTGGAGATTGAATGCAGCGGCCACAACACCTGGCAGACCAAGGGCCGGATCAACAAGGCGGCGCCGATCTACGAACGCGCCACGCCAATTGAAGTCGGCCACGTGGTGTTTTTCGTCAAGGACGTGAACGCCTGCGAGGCCTTCTACCACGAGCGTTTCGGCTTCCAGGCCTCGGACCGCTACCCGGATCGCGGCGCGTTCTTGCGCACCGCCGAGGAAGGCGGCCACCACGACCTGTTCATGCTGCAACTGCCGGCGCCACGGGCGGGGCTGAACCATGTGGCCTTTACCGTGCGCGATGTACACGAGGTGTTTGGCGGCGGCATGCATGTGTCCCGCTGCGGCTGGCCGACCGAGATCGGCCCGGGGCGCCACCCGGTGTCGTCGGCGTTTTTCTGGTACTTCAAAAACCCGGCCGGCGCGCTGGTGGAGTACTACGCCGACGAAGACCAACTGACTGGCGAATGGCAGCCACGCACCTTTGAGCCGGGGCCCACGGTGTTCGCCGAATGGGCGATTGCCGGCGGCATCGACGGCAATACCCGGCGCCAGCAACACGTCGAGGCGCCGCAAGGCAAGTTCCTCACCGACAAACCGAAACCTTGAGCAGGAGTCGCCCATGCCGTCCTTAAATATTGCTATCGCCGGTGCCGGTATCGGCGGCCTGACCGCCGCCATCGCCCTGCACCGCGCCGGGCACCAGGTCACCGTGTTTGAGCAGTCCAAGGCCTTTTTGCGGGTCGGTGCCGATATCAACCTTACCCCCAACGCGGTCCGTGCGCTGGACGGCCTGGGCATTGGCGCCGCCGTGCGCATCCCGGCCGCGCGGCCGACCCATCGCATCAGCCGGATGTGGGACAGCGGCGAAGAGACGTCACGTCTGGAAATGTCCGACGCCGCCGAGCAGAAATACGGCGCCCCGCAATTGACCATCCACCGCGCCGACCTGCTGGCAGCCCTGGCCGAAGTGTTCCCGCTGGAGCAGGTGCAATTTGCCAAGCGTGCCGAACGGGTCGAGCACACTGACGACGGCATCTGCCTGCATTTCAAGGATGGCAGCCAGCACCGCTGTGACGTGCTGATCGGCGCCGACGGTATCCACTCGGTGGTGCGCAACGCGCTGTTCGGCGAAGAACATCCGCGCTTTACCGGGGTGGTGGCGTACCGCGCGGTGGTGCCGGCCGAGCAGGTGGCCCATGTGCCGAATATCCAGGCCTTTACCAAGTGGTGGGGCCCCAACCCGCAGAGCCAGATCGTTACGTTCCCGCTGAACCAGGGCAAGGACATCTTTATCTTCGCCACCACCGCCCAGGACAGTTGGCACGAAGAGTCGTGGACCAGCGCCGGCGATGCCGACGAGCTGCGCAGCCACTATCAGGCGTTCCACCCCGACGCCCGTGCCCTGCTGGATGCGTGCAGTGATGTGCTCAAAACCGCGTTGTATGAGCGCGACCCGCTGCCGTTCTGGTCCAAGGGCGCGATCACCCTGCTGGGCGATGCGTGCCACCCGATGATGCCGTTCATGGCCCAGGGTGCCGGCCAGGCCATCGAGGATGCGGTGGTGCTCGCCCGTTACCTGCAAGACCTCGACAGCCCGTCCCAGGTCGCAGCTGCCTTGCAGGGCTATCAGCAGGCGCGCCTGGAACGCACCAGCCAGATCCAGATCGGCTCGCGCGGCAACCAGTGGCTCAAGGACGGCGGCAATGCCGATTGGGTCTACGGCTACGACGCCTGGGCCGTGCCCACCGAACGTGCGGCCTGAACATGAACGAGACCTTGCTGGTGACGGTGCTGCTCAAGCACGACCAATCGAAGAACCTGGAAGACATTCAGCGCCATATGAAGCAGCAGGACTGGTGGGAGCGTTTTCCGCCCCAAGGCGTGGAACTGGTGAGCTGGACCGTGGCCATGGGCCTGGGCCAGATCGTCACCCTGCGCTTGCCGCCGAGCCTGCTGCCGACCCTTAACGTGGAGCTTGAGCGCTCGGCGTGGGGCGTGTTCAGCACTGAAGTTTTCCCGACATACGACTTTATCCCGGTGCGCGAAACCATCCGCGAACGGGTACGCAACGGAGGCCAATGACATGAGCACTACCGAACGTTTCCTCGAACCCCATCAGGCGCGCAAACGGCCCAATACCCAGTTTGAAGAGCTGCTGGGCGACTCCATTGAACGGGCCTTCGGCAACGGCGTGACCGAGCTTGCGGCGCTGCTTGCCCACCTCAACCTGGCCGGCCCGCCCTGCCCGCTGACCAGCGGCGAGTGGACGGCAGATGCCTATCAAACCCTGATGGCCCGGCTGGGCGAATGACCCGGCAGAAGGAATAGAACAATGACTATGCAAGTGACCGTCGACCCTGTTGAAAACCATCTGGCCAATGGCCTCAAAGACCTGTGGTTCCCGGTATTACCCTCGGACCTGCTGGGTGAAAAGCCGGTATCGGTACGCCGCCTGGGCTACAAGATCGCCCTGTGGCGCGATAACAATGGCCGCGTGCACGCCCTGGAAGACCATTGCCCCCATCGCGGTGCGCCGCTGTCCCAGGGCCCGGTGTTGGGTGATCGCCTGCAATGCCCGTATCACGGCATCGAAGTGCGCTGTGACGGCACCGTGACCAAGGTGCCCGGCAGCCCCGGCTGCAAACTCGAAGGCAGCCGCCCGACCCGCATGTTCCATACCCGCGAAGCGGCAGGTGCGATCTTTTTGTTCAATGCCACCGACGCGCATCTGGAGACCCCGCCGGAACTGGTGCTGCCCGAGCAACTGACCTCGCCCGAGTGGAGCAGCTTCGTCTGCTACACCGAGTGGCAAGGCGACTACCGCTACGTGATCGACAACGTCATGGACCCGATGCACGGCACCTACCTGCACAAGATGTCGCACTCGATGAGTGAAGGCGAAGCCACCGCCAGGTTCGTCACCCGCGACACCGACAACGGGTTCTTCTTCGAGAAGGAAGGCCAGCGCGGGGTGAACTTCGACTGGACCGAATTCATGGACAACGGCTGCCATTGGCTGCGCCTGGAAATCCCCTACCCGAAAACCGGCGGCCCGGGCGGCAACTTCACCATTATCGGCAGCTACACCCCAAGCAGCCGCGCGCTGTCGGCGGTGTTCCACTGGCGTTGCCGGCCGCTGACCGGCTGGCAGCGCGACACCTGGCGCTTCCTCTACAAAAACCGCCTGGAAGCGCGGCACTGGGCCGTGCTGGAGCAGGATCGGGTGCTGCTGGAGTTTATGGAACCGGACGCCAACCAGCGCGAAAACCTCTACCAGCACGACCTGGGCGTGGTGCGTATGCGCCGTTACCTGAAGAACGCGGCCAAGGCCCAGCTTGAACTGATCGACGCGAAGCAACTGCCATGAACCCGGTCGTGGTGGCGCCCGCCGGGGCCAGTTGGTCGAATGCGCTGCTGATCGGCCGCGAGGTGGTGATGTCGGGGATGACCGCACACCCCGCCAGCCGCGAGGCGACCCTGGATTGCTACGCCCAGACCCTGGTGGTGTTGGGCAAGATCCAGGCGCTGGTGACGGCGGCCGGTGGGCATGTGGGCAATATCTACCGGCTGACGGTGTACCTCACCGACATCGCCGACAAGGACCAGGTGGGCCAAGCCCGGCGGGATTTTTTCGCCGGGCAGGCCGTGTTGCCCACCTCCACCCTGGTGGCCGTCAGCGCGCTGGTGTTTCCTGAACTACGGGTCGAGATCGAGGCCAGTGCCCGGCTCGATGTCGACCTGCGTACCGTCACAGAGGTGAATGATGTCTAAGCCCTCCCTGCTCAACGCCCGCGTGCACACCCTGCGCTATGAAGCCGAAGGCATCATCAGCGTGGAGTTCCGGCCGTTGGGCGATACCGTGTTCCCGCCGTTCGAGGCCGGCTCGCACATCGACCTGCACCTGGCCAACGGCCTGGTGCGCAGTTACTCGCTGCTCAACTCCCCCAGCGACCAGGGGCACTACACCGTGGGTATCCTGCGCGACCGCAACAGCCGCGGCGGCTCGGAATATGTGCACAGCCAACTGCGGGTCGGCATGGCGCTATCGATCTCGGCGCCGCGCAACAACTTCGCGCTGGACCTGAGCGCCAGCCACAGTGTGCTGGTGGCCGGTGGCATCGGCATTACGCCGATCTACTGCATGTTCCGCCAGCTGCTGGCCCAGGGAAAATCCGCCGAGCTGATCTATTGCGCACGCTCACGCCAGGAGGCGGCGCTGGTGGAGGCCTTGAACGGCCTGGATGCGCGGGTGGTGTACCACTTCAACGACGAAAAAGGCGTACCGCCGGACCTCGCCGCCTACCTCGCCGGCCAGCCTGCGGACACGCACTTCTACTGCTGCGGCCCAACGCCGATGCTGGATGCGTTCGAGGGCACCTGTGAGCGCCTGGGTTATCCCCATGCCCATATCGAGCGCTTTACCGCCGCCGAACTGCCGCCCAGCGAAGATGCGCAGAACCGCTATAGCGTGGAGTTGAAAAAGTCCGGCAAGACGCTGTCGGTGGAGCCCGGCTTGAGCTTGCTGGATGTGCTGCTCGAAGCCGGTTGCGACATCGATCACAGCTGCCGCGAGGGGGTGTGCGGCTCCTGTGAAACGCGGGTGGTGGAAGGCCAGATCGACCACCGCGACGGGGTGCTGACCAAGGCCGAGCGCGCGGCGAACACCTCGATGATGGTGTGTGTGTCGGGCTGCAAGAGCCAACGGTTGGTGCTGGACCTCTAGTCCCAATCCTATGTAGGAGCGAGCTTGCTCGCTCCTACAGCGATCTTCGTAAAACACACAAGTGCCCGTTTAATTGGCAGCGTGCAATAAATTCGCACCTATCACGGGCAACTTTGTTACCGCACTTGCGGGTTGTTTCATGGGTTATACAAAGTGCTTTGTTTCCCATATAAACAATTGTTTTTAATCGGCTTTTTATTAAATACCAGTAAATAATCCGCCTGGCACACTTCCTGCTCAACTCCTGCGCATCCACTGGTTAAACGGTGTTTCGCCGATAAAACAATAATAGCCAACACTTAAACCCGGTAAGACCCGCTCCCTCCTTAGTTGCCTTTAATGGCAAGCGGGCGAGTGTTGCCGATCACCCGGTATAGAGGTCTCTATGAAGCGTGTCTTGTGTGCAGGATTGATACTTACCAGTTTCAGCAGTTTTGCCGTAGAGCCGGTTCCTTCGGAGCCGGTGCGGGCCAACGCCGCCAATAAACCTTTCCCGCATATTGCCTGGCGCAGTGAGGCCGGCGACAGCAGCCTGGATATCGGCGGCGCGCTGCGCACCAACTATCGCGACGAGCATTGGGACACCACCGAGAACAATGGCCGCTTCCTCTTCGACACGTTCCGCCTGGACGTGCAGGCCACCTACAAGAGCCTCTATAGCGATCTCGGCTATTGGTTCCAGGACGACGGCAAGCGCTCCATCGACCGTGGCTTCGTTGGTTATCGGCTCAATGCCCATTCCAACCTGCAACTGGGCGCACCGTTCAAGCCCTTTGGCCTGGAGCCGTATCCGCAATTTGGCTGGAGTTACCACCTGCCGTTTTTCATGGGCTATGCCTCCAGTGCCGGCACCGGCCTCAAGTACAGCTACAAGGACCAGGACTGGGATGTGCAGCTGGGTTTCTTCCCGCGCATGTTGCCCAGCGACATTCGCTATTCGCCTGAGGTCGGGCGCTACGCCGACCTGAAGGGCAATGCGATTGCCGCGATCCAGTCGCGCCAGGACAACGAGAAACGCAACCAGCTCAACGCCCGCGTGGCGCGCACCTTCAACAGCGATGGCTGGAAGACCGAGATCGGCGCCTCGCTGGTCACCGCCCAGCTGTACAACGCTACCACCAGGGACGATGGCGACTATTGGGCCGCTGGCGTACACGCCATCATCAACAAGGGGCTGTGGACCGTTACCAGCCAGGCCATCCGCTACGAGTACGACCCTGAAAACCCCACCGGCGTCAGCAAGGATTCGGTGCTGATGGGCGGCAACGGCCTGACCCCGGCGTACCTGATCGCGTCCAAGGCCAGCCTGGCATCGGTCAACCTCGGCTACGACGTCTACACGCCGACGCTGGGGCAGTTGAAGAAGGTCAAGCTGTACACCGATTACAGTCGGATGATGAAAGACAAGAGTGGCTGGGATGACTCGCAGATGTTCACCGTGGGCGCACAGTTCCTGGCGATGCCGGTGATGGCCTGGGTCGACTTTACCTGGGCGCGCAACGCCAACCCCTACGGCGGCGCGGAGAATGGCAGCGGTTTTACCAACACCCGTTCGGTGGGCAGCAACGAGTGGTATTACCGCACCAACGTGAATATCGGTTACTACTTCTAGCCAGGTGGGAGCTGTCGAGTTTTAGCGAGGCTGCGATGCAGCAAATTCGGTTTCCCAGGTGTACCGAGTTGATCCTATCGCAGCCTCGCTAAAGCTCGACAGCTCCCACATTGGGTCAGTGTGACGCTCGACCATTCCTCGGTCAGTTGCGCTGCTTGCAGACGGCTGGCGCGCAGCTAGGTATAGTGCCGCCCCTCTTCGCATGCACGATCGTCTGCCGCATGCGAACGCCGAACTAATAACAACCCGCGACTTGGAGCCGGGACGAGCCCTCGCCCCACCTATCGTGCTGTCTGCGAAATGGTGTGGCGTCGAGCCGTCCGGCTTTTGCCTTTACAAAAAAACAGCGAGGAATACTCCATGCTAGAAGTCATCAACGACTTCCTCTCAGGAAAAGTACTGATCGTGCTCATTGTCGGGCTCGGTGGTTACTTCACGATCCGCTCGCGTTTCGTTCAGTTTCGTCACTTCTTTCATATGTTCGCGGTGTTTCGCGACAGCCTCAAAAGCAGCGCCGGCCAACTCAGTTCGTTCCAGGCGCTGATGCTCAGCCTCGCCGGGCGGGTGGGCGCCGGTAATATCGCCGGGGTCGGCATTGCCGTAACCCTGGGTGGCCCGGGGGCGGTGTTCTGGATGTGGGTCACCGCGCTGGTGGGCATGTCGTCGAGCTTTATCGAGTGCTCCCTGGGCCAGCTCTACAAACGCACCGACGCCGAAGGCACCTACCGTGGCGGCCCGGCCTATTACATCCAGCACGGCCTGCAAAAACGCTGGCTGGGCATGGTCATGGCGTTTCTGCTGCTGGTGACCTTCGGGTTCGCCTTCAACGGCCTGCAAGCCCATGCCGTGACCCACTCGCTCAATAACGCCTTTGGTTTCGACACCACCTACACCGGCCTGGCGCTGGCGGTGTTGCTGGGCCTGGTGTTTATCGGCGGGATCAAGCGTATTGCCTCGATTGCCGACCTGCTGGTGCCGGTCAAGACCCTGGTCTATATCGCCGTGACGATCTACGTGATCGTGCTGCAATTCGACCAGGTGCCGGCCATGCTCGCGACCATCGTCAGGAGCGCCTTTGGCCTCGACCAGGCGTTTGGTGGCCTGGTGGGCAGCGCGATCATCATGGGCGTGAAGCGCGGCGTGTTCGCCAACGAAGCCGGCCTGGGCAGCGCGCCCAACGTAGCGGCCGTGGCCTCGGTGGAACACCCGGTCGCCCAAGGTGTGGTGCAAGCGTTCAGCGTGTTCCTCGACACCTTTATCATCTGCACCTGCACGGCGTTGCTGATCCTGCTTTCGGGCTTCTACACCCCGGGCTTTGAAGGCGACGGCATTGCCCTGACCCAGAACTCCCTGGCGGCGGTGGTCGGTGACTGGGGCCGGATGTTTATCTCGGTGGCCCTGGCGTTGTTCGTGTTTACGTCGATCATGTACAACTACTACCTGGGCGAGAGCAACCTGCGCTTTTTGGTGGGCAACAACCGCAAGGTGCTGATCGGTTACCGCGCACTGGTGCTGGTCCTGATCTTCTGGGGTTCGATCGAGAACCTGAGCACGGTGTTCGCCTTCGCCGACATCACCATGACCATGCTGGCGTTCGTCAACCTGTTCGCCCTGGCGTTCCTGTTCAAGATCGCCATGCGTATCCTCAACGACTACGACAACCAGCGCGCGGCGGGCATCAAGACCCCGGTGTTCGACTCCAGCCAGTTCCCGGACCTGGACCTGGACCGCAAGGCCTGGCCGGCCAACCCGGTAAAGCCTGAACCCAGCACTCAAGCCAGCGTAGAACTGAACGCCCAAGTGCAACGCTGAGCGTAGACAGATGACACGCCGCCCGGCCTTGGGCATGCTCTGGGCCCGGCGGCGTTTTTCGTTCAGGAGATTCTTCGATGTCCAAAGCCAATAACATCATGGTGCTCTACACCGGCGGCACCATCGGCATGCAGGCCAGCGCCAACGGCCTGGCGCCCGCGTCGGGTTTTGAAGCGCGCATGCGCGAGCAACTGGCCCACCTGCCGGCGCCAGCCTGGCGCTTTCGGGAAATGTCGCCACTGATCGACAGCGCCAACATGACCCCCGCCTACTGGCAGCGCCTGCGCAGTGCCGTGGTCGAGGCCGTGGACGAGGGCTGCGACGCCGTGCTGATTCTGCATGGCACCGACACCCTGGCCTACAGCGCGGCGGCCATGAGTTTCCAACTGCTGGGCCTACCGGCGCCCGTGGTGTTCACCGGTTCGATGCTGCCGGCCGGGGTGCCCGACAGCGATGCCTGGGAAAACGTCAGCGGCGCCCTGGCGGCGTTGGGCGAAGGCCTGGCAGCGGGGGTGCACCTGTACTTCCACGGCGCACTGATGGCGCCGACCCGTTGTGCGAAGGTCCGCAGTTTTGGCCGCCATCCGTTTGCCGCCTTGCAGCGCAACGGTGGCGTGGCCAAGGCCCAGGCGCTGCCTGCCGCCCTGGACTACCGCCAGCCCAAGGCCCTGGCCAATGTCGGCGTACTGCCCCTGGTGCCGGGCATGGGCGCCGGGCAACTGGATGCCCTGCTCGACAGCGGCATCCAGGCGCTGGTGCTCGAATGCTTTGGCAGCGGCACCGGGCCGAGCGATAACCCGGCGTTCCTCGCCAGCCTGCAACGAGCACAGGATCGGCACATCGTGGTGGTAGCAATCACCCAATGCCATGAAGGTGGCGTGGAACTGGACGTGTATGAAGCAGGCAGCCGCCTGCGGGGTGTTGGGGTGTTGTCGGGGGGCGGGATGACCCGCGAAGCGGCATTCGGCAAGCTCAACGCCTTGCTCGGCGCAGGCCTGGCCAACGCCGAGGTGCGCCGGCTGGTGGAGCTGGACCTGTGCGGCGAACTGGGCTAAGGCCCCCACCGCGCCCTACATAATCACCCCCGCCCCTGACTGGCCGGCCCCTAGCATGGAACACCCGAGTGGATACCTCGGGCCGTTTCCATCTACCGGCAAGACAGGGATGCCCCATGACCACGCCTCACTCAACCGCCTCATCATCGCCCGCCCAAGCCGCCAACCTGCAGCAGGCACTGCTTGCGCAGCTGTACGCGGGCCCCTCATTCAGAGAAGTGGCGGCGGTGCTATTGCGCCAAAGGCTACAGGAACAGCACCCGACACTGGACCTTGACCCCGACACCACCCTGCTGGGCACGCCCACCTGGGAGATCGTCGATGAACAGATCGTGCGCGGCCCAACCACCTACCAGCCGCTGAGCGATATCCTGGCCGAACAGGCCGTATTGGCCCGGCCGACCGAGTGTATCGAAGGCGAGCATTTCCTCACCCGGCACCCCCTCACCGAGCCGCCAACGCACCTGCCGGTGCGGATTGTCGACATTGCCCATACCCTCAACATCCTGGCGCCGGTCATGCTGCGCGCCTTCCAGGCGCAGCAGGTGGACTACTGGAACAAGAGCGATGGCAATGGCCCCCATTGGCACGAGCTGTCCAATACCTTGCGTACCGCGTGGAACGTGCATCAGGTCGAGGGCTGGAGTGACCGCGACTGCGCCATGGCCCGCCTGCTGTTCCACGCCCCGGCCCGCCTGGGACGGCTCAACGATCCCTACAACATCCGCGCCTGCCTGATCGATATTGACCAGGTCGATGGCACGCAGGTGACCCATCTCAATGAGTTCTCCATGGCCGTGTTGATCGGCCAGCAGGCCGGCCAGGACGTCATCCTCACCCACTCCCTGCTCAAGGGTTATGAAAAGTTCGCCTCCCTGGCACAGCTGGGCCAGACCCTGCCCGAGCGCCTGACCCCTTCGGCGACACGCCAACAGCTCCAGTGGCGCCTGTTCGAGCCCGATGGCAATTTTTTCGATCATCAGGCCATCAACCTGATCGCGTTGCAGGTTGCGGTCATCGGCGCACTGGATTTTTCCGATCTCCAGTCGCCTGACGCCCCACCCGCCCCCATCCTCAGTGAACTGTCCGGTGATCACGAGATGGACCGGGCCTGGTACCAGAGATCGCTGCCCGACTGGTTGCGTGAAGCCTCCACCTCAGACCTGAACTTCTATGCGCGGCACTTGAAGGATTTGGCCGTGCAGCAAAGCCTCAACGGCGCAGCCTCCTATCAGGACGATATTCCGTCCATCGAGCCCTATGCGCTGAGTGTGCTGAAAGCCGAAATGCTCAAGCAGCATCCCGAAGCCGCCCACCTGCCGTTGGAGCAGCTCACCCTGCGGGTCCAGAGCCCGGTGGTCTGGGGCGCGTTCATCGTCCCCGGCAGGACCGACACCACACTCTTGAGCCTTAGCGAACTGGCCCTGCAGAACCTGATCGCGGTGCCTGTCGGCAACAAGACATTGCAGTGGAAAAGTGTCCAGCCACTACCGGCATGGCTGACTGTCGATTACCTCGAAGGGCTCATCACTCAAGCCAATATCGGCCAGGCCTATCCGGCGCTGATCAAGAGCAAACTGCTGGAGAACCCCAGCGAAGCCTCACGGCGCAAAACCCTGTATGAGCAACAGATGCGTACGCAACTACCGCTGTTGGCCCTGCAAAACAAGATCCGCCAGGAACACGGGCTGGACGAGCAAGGCTACCGCTACGTGTCTGCACTGATGCAAGCGCAAGCCACAGACCGCCGGGTGGATGGGCAGCCGATTGTCATCCGGCCGCTGGCCTTCATCCCCGAACGCCGTGCGCCCTCCACGCCGGATACGGTCGCCAACATGTATGTGATCGGCCCCCGGGACCCATCCACCGGCCCCTGCCTGCTGTATCGGCCGTTGTTTACCCCCACACTTGCCCAATACCCATCCCCGACCAACCTGCTGTATGCCATTGCCCAGTCCCCCAGCCTGCGCAGCTCGGTGCTGGCCTGGTTGCCCGACCCGGTGCGCAACGAATACGCCAACTATGTGTTCCCCGGCGACCTGCCATCGCCCTGGGCCGTCGCGGACTTCCTGGTGGATACCTCGACACTGTGGACCATGAGCGGGCCCATGCGCCTGGACGACAGGGCTCTGGACGGTGAGTGGTTCAGTACCCTGTACGAAGCCAACGCCCGCGCACTGACCACGCTGGCTGACCGCCAGTCGGTTTCCAATGCCGAAAACCGCTGGGCCACCTTCAAGCAAGCCGGCTGGCTGATCCTCAATACCCTGCTGCCCTTTACCAGCCCTGCCGTGGCCACCGGCACCTGGATCTGGCAGGTCGTCGAGCAATTGCAGCAGTTCGTCGATGCCCGCGAGCAGGGTGATAAACCCGCACAGTGGGCGGCCTTCACCGATGCCCTGCTGAACCTGGCAATGGCGATCACCCTGCATATCAGCACGCGCTTGCACCCCGGCGCCCATAAAACCGAGCCCGAGCCAGGCACACCTGCGGTAGAACATCAGGTCAAGGTCAAGCAACTGGATACCCTGGCTACCCACGAACTGCCGCCAAACCATGCTCAACTGCTGCACACCAGTGGCGCGGTGAATCGTGCGCCAGCAACCCTGGGCAAGGTGCTGGACAGCTTCAAGGTCAGCCAGCCACAAGGTCTGGGCACCCCGCAAACCCAAGCGGGCCCGTACCAATACCTCTCTCGCCTTGGCGAAAAACACTACGCCCAGGTGGGCGAGCGCTGGTTTGAAGTAACGACGGACGAGGACGATACCGTGCTGATCATCGACCCCCGGCAACCCGCGCGAACCGGGCCGCCGCTACTGCACAACGCCGCCGGCCAGTGGTTCGTCGACACGCGCCTGCGCCTGCGCGGGGGTGGCCCCAAGCGCATGATCAATAAAGCTGAGGCCGATGCAACGCTCAAGGCGACCGAGGTGCGACGCAAACTGACCGCCTTCGAGAACGCCAAAAAGACGGCCCAGCATGAGCTGCAACAAGCGCGCCTGGCGATGAGCGACGTTGTTGGCACCTCCGCCGGCGCCACCAGGCGCCAGGCCTACCTGGACAAACTCGACAGCCAGAGTGCGGACTATGAAGCGGCGCTGCAACAGCTCAAGACCCTGAATGTGTTTACCCCGCTCCCCGATTACCCGCAAAGGGCGCTCAGTTATGTCAAGGCTCAACTGGACCTCACCGATGCCGGCATCCGGGAAGCACAGACCACTTTCACGCCCAAGCTCAGAACCGTGCTCGATCACATTGAACTCCAGGCCCACACCCCCCAGAGCCGGCAAATAGAAGACGCCCGGCAGATGACGCAGATGAGCGAGGACATGATCGAACGTCTGGAGTACACGCAAACACGCTTCAGCCAACTCCAGACCCTCGCCCAGGACGGCCTGCGCCTGATCCAGGACGCCAAGAAAAAATTGCCCTCCTACACCAGTACCGACCTCAAGAGCCTGCAAGTGACCCTGGCCCGCAATCTGTGCCTGAAAGAAGACACCACCGAGCCCACCGCCTGGGCCGCCCTCGACAACATAGTCGACAGCGCCGACCTGTCGGTGCAGGCCTTGCGCGATACCGTGCAGGAGCGCAGCGAGTCCCGGCTGGACGAGCGTATCGACAGCCTGGGCAGCCTGATCGAGCAGTTCAAGGTCATCGACGAACGCCTGGAGGATTTCCCCCAGGAGTTTTCCCGGCAGGCCCTGCCCGGCCCCGTCGAACGCCTGCGGGAACGGCTGCGCGGGTTTGCCCGCGACGCCCTGAGCCACCTTGCCCTATTGCATGCTGAACGCGACATGCTGAGAAACCGGCCCACGCCTCCCGCCACACCCCCCAAGCCCCGCAAGCGGTTTATCCATACCCGCTACAACGGAGTGATCATTGGCGAGACGCGCCTGACAGCCCTGGGGCTGGAAACGGACCTGGTGGACGTCAAGTCACCGCTGACCCAGCAGATCATCGCTACGTTCCACGAGAAAAGCCCGAATGTCTGGGTACAGCGCATCACCTCAACGCCAAGCGAGGTCGCCATACCTGACCTGTCGACCAGCCTGGCACAGGGCCGAGCCCTGCTGGACGGCTTGGGCGCGTTCAAGCACAGGGCCAGCGAGCAGGCGAGCAAGCCGGATCGCACGGCGGTGGGCATCGAATACCTGTACCACCGCCATGCGTTGCTGCTGGAAGAAACCAATCAACATATCGAAGAGGCGCTGACCCGCAGTAACGTCACGGACAGCCAAGCGCACCCGGCAACCGTCCTCGGCAAACAACTCGAAAAGGCCGCGAGCGATCTCTACGATCAGGCCAGCGGCTACATGACACGCATGATCAAACAGCATCCGCCGACCACCGCCGGGGTTGAATGGCTCAAGGACCGCAACCTCATCGCCATCAAGCAATCCATCAAGCGCCGCCGGCTCAAGAGCCGCGAGCCAGACTACCTGGACGAATACATCATCACCGAGCGCAGCACCCACGAAGTCCTCTGGTATGCGCATTTTCATTATTCGGCCAACTGGACACCCGCCAAGTCATTCCTGTCCGCGCGCTTGAAAACAACCCACGAGTATCGCCAGGGCCCGGCGGCCGACTCCATCAAAGGGCTCGACGAACAGCAGCAAATTGCCTACTACCGGAGCGAGATCAACCTGGAGGCCGCCAAGCGCTTATTTTTTGACCACAAGTAGGCGGCACACTCCTTGCTGGCTCTTGCCCAACCCTGGCAGGACTCACCGATGCTGCACTCGCACCTGACAACGCTCAATGCCGTCTCGCTGATACTCGATACCTTCAAGGCCGAAGGCGTCGCGAGCGACCTGTTGCTGGCCGGCAGCGGCATCTGTAGCGCCGACTTGAGCCGGCCCGACCCGCGCATCACCACCAACCAGGAGATGCGCGTGTGTACCAACGCCGTGGCCTTGCGCCGGGATATCGGCCTGGAACTGGGCCAGCGCATGCATGTGTCGTCCTACGGCATGCTCGGCTACGCGCTACTGACCAGTGCCACCTTCGGTGACGCTTTGCGCCTGGCCCTGCGCTACCCGGCGCTGTTGGGAACACTTTTTGCGTTGAACCTGGAGCAAGACGGCCAGCACCTCTGGTTTACCGCCAGCGATTACCGGGAAAACCCGGCGCTGGCCGCCTTCAATGTCGAATTCTGCCTGGTCTCGTTGAAAGTCATCTGCGACGACCTGCTGGGCCACGCCCTGCCGTTGCTCGGCGCCCGCTTTGAATACACCGCGCCTGACTACCGGGCGCGTTATGCCGAGCGCTTCGATTGCCCGCTGCAGTTCGACGCCAGCACCAATGCCTTTGCCTTCGACCGCCATTGGCTCGATCAACCGCTGCCGCTGGCCGATGCCATCACCCACCGCGCCATGGCCGAGCGCTGCCGCAAGCAAAACACCGAGTTTACCGGGCGCCAGGCGTGGCTGGGGCGGGTGCGCCTGTTGCTGGCGGCGCAATTGAACGTCGCACCGGGCATCGATGGCCTGGCCGCGCAGATGAATTGTTCGCCGCGCACCTTGCGCCGCCACCTGCACGACCTGGGCTGTAGCTATCAGGAACTGCTGGATGAACTACGCTTCGAGCGAGCCAAACAGTTGCTGGGGGAGGATGAACTGCCGATCTACTGCATTGCCGAGCAGTTGGGCTTTAGCGAAACCGCGAGTTTCCGCCATGCCTTCGTGCGCTGGAGTGGCGTGGCGCCGAGTCAGTTTCGCCCTTGAGCCTCGCGCAGTGCGCCTGCACCGTGTTGAGGCTGTCGCGTGCCGGCCCGCGCCTGCATGGGGCGAATAACGGACACATTCTTTGGCCATATTTATCCCCTTTTGGCCGCTCCTGCCGTTCTCCAAACCTGCCCGCCCCGCAACACTGCAAGGCATCTCAACCCGCCTGCGGAGAACAATAACCATGCTGACGATCTATTCGGACGATCATCACCTGCACCACGGCCGTTGCGAATTGATGGACGGGCAACTGATGCCCTGCTTTGAAATGCCCTCGCGCGCCGACCATGTGCTGCAACGGGTCAAGGACCGTGAGCTGGGCCCGGTGCAAGCGCCGCAGGACTTTGGCCTGGCGCCGCTGCAACGCATCCACAGCCGCGACTACCTGGACTTTTTCAAAGGCGCCTGGCAACGCTGGACGGCCTTTGGCCAGGACGGCGACCTGCTGCCCTACACCTGGCCCGCCCGCACCCTGCGCCGGGTGTTGCCCACCAGCCTGCATGGCCAGTTGGGTTACTACAGTTTCGACGGCGGCGCACCGATCACCGCCGGCACCTGGCAAGCGGCCTACAGCGCGGCGCAGGTCGCGCTGACGGCACAACAGGCGATCCAACACGGCGCCCCTGGCGCCTTCGCCCTGTGCCGGCCACCGGGGCACCATGCCGCCAGCGACTTGATGGGCGGCTATTGCTACCTCAACAACGCTGCCATCGCCGCCCAGGCCTTTATCGACCAGGGCCACAGCCGGGTTGCGATTCTCGATGTGGATTACCACCACGGCAACGGCACCCAGTCGATCTTTTATGCCCGCGACGACGTGCTCTTCACCTCGATCCACGGGCACCCGGAAGCGGAGTTTCCGTTTTTTCTCGGTTATGCCGATGAGCGGGGCGAGGGGGCCGGCGAAGGCTTCAATTTCAATTACCCGCTGCCGGCCGGCTCTGGCTGGGCCCAGTGGAGCGCGGCGCTGGAGCAGGCCTGCGAGGAAATCGAGCGCTATGGGGCCGACATCCTCGTGGTCTCCCTGGGGGTGGACACGTTCAAGGACGACCCCATTTCCCAGTTCAAGCTCGACAGCCCGGACTACCTGGCCATGGGCAAGCGTATCGCCAGGCTCGGCAAGCCGACGCTGTTTGTGATGGAGGGCGGTTATGCCGTGGAGGAAATCGGCATCAACGCCGTCAATGTTCTTGAAGGTTTTGAGGGGGCAGCTAAATGAATAGGCTCAAGTCTCTGCTGCTCTGCGCTGCGATATTGAGCAGCGCCGCCCAGGCCGAAGAAAAAACCCTGCGGGTCTACAACTGGTTCGACTACATCACCCCCAAGGCCCTGGAAGACTTCAAGGCGCAGAACCCGGCGATCAAACTGGTCTATGACATCTTCGATACCAATGAAGCCCTGGAGGCCAAGCTGCTCACCGGCAACTCCGGCTATGACGTGGTGGTGCCCTCCAATGTGTTCCTGGCCAAGCAGATCGAGGCCGGGGTGTTCCAGGCGCTGGACCGCAGCCAGTTGCCCAACTGGAACCACCTCGACCCCAAGCTGATGAAGCTGATCGAGGCCAACGATCCCGGTAACAACCATGCGGTACCCTACATGTACGGCACCATCCTGATCGGCTTCAACCCGGACAAGGTCAAGGCCGCCCTGGGCGCTGATGCACCGGTGGACAGCTGGGACCTGATCTTCAACGAACAGCACATCAAAAAGCTCAAGCAGTGCGGCGTGGCGCTGCTGGATTCACCCTCGGAAATCCTGCCCCTGGCCCTGCAGCACCTGGGCCTGGACCCCAACAGCAGCCACCCCGGGGACTATGAAAAGGCCGAAGCGCTGCTGCTGAAAATCCGCCCGTACATCACCTACTTCCACTCCTCCAAATACATGGCCGATATTGCCAACGGCGACATCTGCGTGGCCGTCGGCTACTCCGGCAGCTTTTCCCAGGCCGCCAACCGGGCCAGGGAAGCCAGGAACGGGGTGGTCGTCGATATGCGCCTGCCCAAGGAGGGCGCACCGATCTGGTTCGACATGCTGGCCATCCCCAAGGGGGCAAAAAACCCGCAGGACGCCTACACCTTTATCAACTACTTGCTGCAACCCCAGGTGATCGCGCCCATCAGTGATTTTGTCGGTTACCCCAACCCCAACAAAGACGCGACCGAACACGTCGACGTGGCGATCCGCAACAACCCCAACCTGTACCCCACCGACGCGGCGATGGCCACGCTCTATACGCTCAAGCCCCTGGGCCGCGATGCCGAGCGGGCCAGGACGCGCGCCTGGACCAAGATCAAGTCCGGGACCTGACCGAGGATGGCCGGGGGCAAATCCCGGCCAGGCTTATTTATCTACCGTCTTCCCGATCACACCAGAAACTACTGTGCAGCTCTTCACGCCTTACACCGGCCAAGGAGCTGCACATGCCCGACAACTCGACCCAGGACAACCACCACGCCCCCAGTACCTACGAACTGCTGACACAGTTGAGCACCGGCCCCACCATCCGGGAAGTCGCCGCCAACCTGTTGCGTTCAGCCCTCAGGGAGCAATACCCGACACTCATGATCGACCCGGACCTGGCCATGGTCATCACGCCCCATTGGCGTATCGCCCCCTATCTCATCCAACCGGCACCGCCGTCTGCCCAGTCGCTGACCAGCGTCCTGGCTCGCCAGGCCCTGTCGCCTGAGCCGGTGATCTACATCGATGGCGAGCATTACCTCACGCTGCAACCAGAGGTACGTCCGGCCCTGCATCTACCGGTCAAGATCGATGCCATCGCCCGCCTGATCAATGAGCTGTCGCCGTTGATATTCGTGGCGTTCCAGGAACAGCAACTGGACCACTGGAATGCATCCAATGACACCACAGGCCCTCGCTGGCAGCGGCTCTCCCAGTCCCTGCGCAACATGTGGAACCTCACCGCCCTGGAGGGTTGGGATGAACACGACTGCGCCATGGCCAGGATGCTGTTCCACTTTCCCGACCCGCTCAGGCGCCCGGGATTCGACCCCTATCGGCTCCGGGCCTACCTGGTGGACATCGATGCCTTGCACGACAACCGCTTAACCCATGTCGGCCTCACAGACATGGCGGTGTTGATTGGCGAGCATGAACGGCGCCAGCGGATCCTCACGTATTCGCTGGCCGACGGGTACCGGAAATTCGAGTCCCTGGAGCGCCTCGGCGCAGCGCTACCTTCCAGTGTGGTGCAGTACCGTCCAGACGTGACGCTGCAGTGGCGGCTGTACGAGCCCGCCGGCAACTTCTTCGACAGCACGGCCTGTGCCCTGATCGCCCTGCAACTGCAGGCCATCGGCTCACTGGGCTCCTCCGACCTTGAAAAACCGCCGGCGCAGACCATGCCCGTGCAGGCCGTCACACGGGTCTTGCCGGTGCTTGAAGACCTCAGCGATCAATCGTTGTCGAACATGCACCAGATCCATGAACGGCTGCCCGACTGGCTGGCCAATGCGTCGGACCTGGACGTGACGACCTACAGCCGGTACATGACCGAACTGGCCCAATTGCATACCCAGTCCCGTGGGCGCTCCTTTCGCGACGGTATCTTGCCGATCCGCGACTACGCCCGCGAACACCTGCAAAACCGTCTTCGCGAGCACCCCCAAGGCGCTGGCCTGAATGTGGACAAGATCCAGGTCAGTATCGAAAGCCCGGTGCTCTGGGGCACGTTCATCCTGCCCGGCGCCAGCGATACCACCCAGCACAGCCTGATCGACCTGGCCCTGGCAAACCTGACCGGGCTGCCCACCGGCCAGGCCAGCGTACGCTACAACGGTGGCCCGGCCCCCGAATGGCTGTCGTACAACTACCTCAAAGAGCTGATCGAAACCCTGGACATCGGCGAGCACTACCCGGCGCTGATCAAACGCACCCTCCTGGACAACCCAGCCGAGGCCCTCGACCGCCAATTGCTCTACACCCGGCACTTACGGCTGCAGCTGCCATTACTGGCCTTGCAGTGGAAGATCCAGGGCCGCAACGGCCTTGACGAGCGCGGCTACCGCATGGTCGCCGCCGCCGTACAGGCCCAGGACCATGACCGGCAAGCCGACGGGCAAGAGATCGTCATCCGGCGCCTGGCGTTTATCCCGACCCTGCGCCCCGGCCAGGAACAGGACGTGGTTGCCAACATGTTCGTGATCGGCCCCCGCGACCACACCCAAGGCCCCTGCCTGCTGTATAGCCCGCTGCTGGACCCGGTGCTGGCGCAATACCCGTCGCGGCAAAACCTGCTCTATGCCATCAAACACCACCGCACCTTGCGCGATGCCGTACTGGCCTGGCTGCCCGAAGACATACGCTTCAACTACGAACAGTATGTCTTCCCTGGCAAACTGCCTTCACCGTGGACCGTCGTGCAGGGGTTGGTGGAGCCGCAGGTGGCGGTGCAAATGAGTGGGCCCATCGCCCTGAGCGATGAAGTGCTCGGTAACGACACCCTGGCCACATTGTTCCAGGCCCACGCCCATGCCCTGGTTGAACTGGCGACCCGGCAGTCGGTGTCCAACGTGCAGAAACGTTGGGCAAGCTACCGGCAGATCGGCTGGCAGCTCTTCAGTGCGACATTGCCCTTTATGGGCCGCACCGTCGGCATCGCCGCCTGGATCTGGCAAATCATGGATGACCTGCAAACAGTGGCGCACAGCGAGCCCAGCGCTGACGAGCAACCGGCCTGGACCGCCCAGGTCGACCTGCTGCTCAACCTGGGCATGGCGCTGCTACTGCACGTGGCGCTACGACACCCCGACCCGGTAGACACCACCAAGGCCCGTCCCTTAGAACCTGGCCTCAGCCTGGTAGAGGAACCTGAAAGCCTGCCCCCGGTAAAAAAAATCCTTGTGGTGCGACAACCCGATCTGCCCACCGTCGAACTCCCTGCACACCATCAAGGCCCCCTGCACATCAGCGGTGCGCTGAACCGCACGCCCTCCAGCCTGGGCGCAACCCTGGACCGCTTCAAAGTCAGTCAACCTGCCGGGCTGGGCGAACAGGTCAAAGAGCCCGGGCCGCACCTGCACCTCTATGCCCTTGCACATAAATGGTATGCAAACGTCGGGGAGCGCTGGTTCGAGGTCAAGGTGGATAGCAACGACAATGTGATCATCATCGACCCCACCCACCCCTCGCACACCGGCCCCTTGCTGGTGAGTAATCTGGCCGGCCAGTGGTTTGTCGATACCCGCCTGCGCCTGCGCGGTGCCGGTTTCAGGAACCGCCGGCAATCGGCCCGAGACAAGGCGCCCTCGCGCATCAGTGACCTACGGGAAAAACTCAACAAGTTCGACGCCGACGAAAAACGCGGGCAAACGGAAGTGTCCCAGGCACGGGCGGCGATCGACCCGGTGCCCGGGCCGTCCAGCAACCGGCAGCGCCAAGCGTTCCTCGATAAGGTGGACAGCCGCCTGGCGGACTATGACGTGCCCATCCGGCAGTTGCGGTCGCTGAACATCATCGACACGGTGCCCAACTACCAGAGCAGCATGATCGACTATCTGCGCAAGCAACTGCTGCTGACGCGCTCTGCCATTGCCGAGCGCCTACCGATATTTCGCGACAAGCTGGTGGGGACCGTGGAAGACATCGAAGCCATGACCAGCCTGGATATAAAAAAGCGCACCGAGGTCGCACAAACCATGGCTGACCTGAACCTGGATATGATCAAGCGCATGGAGTACACGCAAACCCGCTACCGTGAGCTTGAAAGTCTTGGTGTAGAAGGGGCGAAGGTGATTCAGGCCACCATACGGGCCTTGCCCGATTTCAGGATTCACGACCTCAAGGCCCTGCAACTGACCCTTAGTCGCTACCTCTGCATAGGGGAAGGCAGTGGGGAAGCCTTCACCGATACCTATATCCAGCTCAATGACATCATCAATATCGCCGACCTCAACGTGCAAACGTGGATCGAGACCCTGACCGAAACCCACATCAGCAACCGGGACGAGCGCATTGAGGTACTCAACAGCCTGGTCGAGCAGTTTGCACTCGTCGATCAACGCCTGCTGGACCTGCATGCCGAACACCCGGAATACGTGCTGCGCGAACCCCTGGAAACCCTTCGTCAGCAAATCGATCAATTCAACCAATCCGCCGTGCGGGAACTGGCGCTGCTGCTCAGAGAAAGAAAAGCCCAGGTGCCCAAGCCCGGCACTTCAAGAACACCGCAGACACCCAGGCGCAAAGTCATCAAGACGCGCTTCAATGGTGTGATGGTGGGCGAACCGCGGGCGGCCCAAAGCGATCTGGTCGACATCAAGGCACCGGTGACCGGCAAGGTCATTGCGACCTTTCACGAAAAAAGCCCGGGGGTCTGGGTCGAGCGCCAGAGCCCGTCTTCAAGCCGGCGCGAGCCACAGACCCGCGACCTGGCGACCAGCATGGAGGCTGGGCAGACACTGCTCAATGAAGAACCCACCTCGACCCTGCGCACCTTGGAACATGCAAAAAAAGCCGGACGCATCCCGGTGGAAATCGAAGAAATGCTCCATCAGTACGCCGCACGCCTGGAGCACGCAGCGAGCGCCATTGAAGAAGCGCTGACCCGGCTCAACCTCACAGACAGCGACAACCCATCAGCCGCCACCCTCAACCGCAAACTCAACGACACAGCCCAGCGGCTCTACGAGCAGGGCACAACCACCCGCATCCGCATGACCAAACAGCAACCGCCCACCGCCGCACGGGTGGAGTGGCTGCATGCCAAGGGGTTGGTAAAAATTGCCAAGGTCGTCACCCGCCGGCGCCTCAAGGGCCCCGGCAAAAACTACCTGGACGAATACGAAGTGCGCGATCACCAGACTCACGCCGTGCTGTGGTATGCCCACTTTCACTATGAATCGCCCACCGCCGCCCCCGAACACTTTAGCGCCGGCCACCTGAAAACCCGCGACCAGCAAAAACTCGGCGGCGCGATCCACCGTACAGGCTTGAGCGACCGCGACCAGATCGCCATTTATCGCAGTGAAATCAGCCCGCAATTGGCCCGGTCACTGTTCTTCCAAAGCTGACCGTCAACCGACCTGCCATGCCCGGCGCAGCCTGGCCAGGGCCTGGACGATGGCGGCTTCGGGCACGGCGGCAAACCCCAGCACCAGGCCGGCCCGCGGGTTGCCCGTAGGGCTGGCGTCGGGCAACCAATAGCTGCTCAGGCCATTGATCTCGACACCCGCCCCGTGGGCCTGGGCCAGCAATTGCGCTTCACGGGCCAGGCCCTCTACCCGCACCGTGAGGTGCAACCCCGCCGCGACGCCAGGCAGGCTGCCCATGCCCGGCACGTCAGCCGGCCAGCCGGCGAGCAAAGCATTGCGCCGACTCAAGGCAGCGCGGCGCATGCGGCGGATATGCCGCTGGAAGTGCCCGGCCGCCATGAACTCGGCCATCACCGCCTGGGTGCTGACTTCCGAGTGCCGCACATCCACGGCACGGCGCCGGGTGAAGGCGTCCACCCACCCGTGTGGCAGTACCAGGTAGCCCAGGCGCAACGCCGGGAACGCCACCTTGCCGAACGTCCCCACATAGAGCACCCGGCCACTGCGGTCGAGGGCGGCCAGCGGGGCCAGGGGCGCGCCGCTGTAGCGGTACTCGCCGTCGTAGTCGTCCTCGATGATCCAGCCGCCCGTGCGCTCGGCCCAGGCCAGCAACTCCAGGCGCCGGGGCAGGCTCATGACCACCCCAGTCGGGTACTGGTGCGAAGGCGTGACATAAGCCAGGCGGCAGTCGTGGAGCGCGTTCAATGCCTGGCAGTCGATGCCTTCGGCGTCTACCGCCACGCCCTCCAGTTTCGCCCCCGCAATGGCGAACGCATGCCCTGCCGCCCGGTAGCCGGGATTTTCAAGCGCCACGCGATCCCCGGGCGCCACCAGCAGCTGTGCACAAAGGCTGATTCCCTGCTGTGCGCCGCTGGTGATCACTATTTGCTCAGCGCTGCACTGCAGGCCTCGCGAACTGCGCAGGTAGGCGGCGATCAGCCCGCGCAGGCGCTCGTCCCCCGCCGGATCGCCGTAGCACAGTTGCTGCAGGTCCGGTTTGCGCCAAAAAGCCGCATTGAGCTTGGCCCACACGTCAAACGGGAACAGGTCAAAGGCCGGTACACCTACGCGAAAAGCCCGGGGCGGGCCCGTGGGGGGCAAGGGTAAATGGTTGGTTTCCAGGCGCCCCAAGGCGGGGCTGTGGATAACTTTCCTGGGGGAAATCCCAGGCGGATCGGCGTGAATTGTGGATAAGGCTGGGGATAAGCCTGTTGATAACCCTGTGGACAGTTTTGTGGATAATTTTTCTGCCAGTTGCGCCACATAGGTCCCATCGCCGACCCGTCCCTGGATAAAGCCCTCGGCATACAGCTGGTCGTAGGCCCGTACCACACTGTTGCGGGAAATCGACAACGCCGCCGCCAGATCCCGGCTGGCCGGCAACCGGGTGCCGCTGACCAGCCGCCCATCCAGCACCCGCTGGCGCAGCGCTTCGTATAACTGCCGCGTCAGGCCCTGACGGCGGTCCAGTTCGATTCCGGCCGGGTTGAACGACAGCGGGGGCGCTAACGGGGGCATGGCATGGACTCCGCACATTGGACCCATGAAATGGATCAAAGATGGCTCTTACAACGAACCATTAGCCTGCCTAGGATGCTGCCATTCGCCAAGGAAAATATTCATGTACACACCCTGCGCCTTTGCCCTCGACGACTTGCCCGAAATACAGCAACTGATCCGGCACACGCGCCTGGCGCAGTTGGTGACCTTTGGCGAACACGGCCTGCAAGCCAGCCACTTGCCGCTGCTGCTCAACCCGGATGAAGGGCCCAACGGTACGCTCTATGGGCATATGGCCAAAGCCAATCGCCAGTGGCAGGACCTGCAGAACGGCAGCCAGGCCCTGGTGATTTTTGCCGGTGCCGAGGCTTATATCAGCCCGGCGTTTTACCCGACCAAGGCTGAGCACGGCAAAGTGGTGCCCACCTGGAATTACCTGGCAGTCCACGCCTATGGCCAGGCCGAGGTGTTCACCGAAGCCGAGCGCCTGCTCACACTGGTCAGCGCCCTGACCGACCGCCACGAGCGCGGCCGCGCCCAGCCCTGGCAAGTCAGCGACGCACCCGCGGACTACATGGATGGCATGCTCAAGGCCATCGTCGGTTTCGCCCTGCCGATCCAGCGCCTGCAAGGCAAACGCAAGCTCAGCCAGAACCGCAGCGCGGCAGATATCGCCGGCGTGCGCCAAGGGCTGGCTGCCAGCCCTGACGTGCGCGACCAAACCCTCGCCCGATTCATTCCCAAGGAGCCCACATGAGCCCGATCGCAATCCGCCGGGTAACCGCCGCCGACCATGCTGCCTGGTTGCCGCTGTGGCAGGCCTACCTGCGCTTCTACAACACCGAGCTGCCGGACGCGGTCAGCACCAGTACCTGGCAACGCCTGCTCGACCCCAACGAGCCGACCCATTCGGCCCTGGCCTGGCAGGACGGCAAGGCGCTGGGCCTGGTCAACTTTATCTACCATCGCTCCAACTGGAGCATCGAAAGCGCCTGTTACCTGCAAGACCTGTTCGTGGAGGTCGCCCAACGCGGCACCGGGGTCGGTCGCACACTGATCGAGTTCGTCTACACCACCGCCAAGGCCGAGGGGTGTTGCAAAGTCCACTGGCTGACCCATGAGAGCAATGCCACTGCGATTGCGTTATACGAGCGCATCGCCGAACGTCCCGGCTTTATCCAATTTCGCCACGGCCTTTAAGGAGCAGCGCATGTCGACCTCACTCGCAGACTGGAAAGGTGCCCCTGCGCCCACCGCCCAATTGATCGAAGGGCGTTTTATCCGCCTGGAAAAACTCGACCCGGCCCGCCACGCCGATGGCCTGTGGCAGGCCCTACAGGGCCCCGGCGCCGATCCCAAGCTGTGGGACTATTTGCCCTACGGCCCATTTCCCGAGCGCGCCGCGTTCGACGCGTGGCTGGACAACCACGCGGCCAACAGCGACCCGTACTTTTTCAGCGTGCTCGACCGCGCCAGCGGCGATGTGCAGGGCCTCCTCAGCCTGATGTCGATCGTCCCGGCCCAGGGCCGCATCGAAATCGGCCACGTCACCTTCGGCGCGCCGATGCAGCGCTCGCCCAAAAGCACCGAGGCCGTATACCTGCTGGCCCGACACGCGTTTGAGCTGGGCTACCGGCGCCTGGAATGGAAGTGCAACAACGCCAACGCCCGCTCCAAATACGCGGCCGAGCGCCTGGGCTTCAGTTTTGAAGGGGTGTTCCGCCAGCATATGGTGGTCAAGGGGCAAAACCGCGATACGGCGTGGTATTCGATCCTCGATGGAGAATGGGCCAAGGTGGGCGCGGGGTTTGAGGCGTGGCTGGGCGAGGCTAACCAGACGGCGGATGGGCAGGTGAAAAGCCTGGCGCAATGCCGGGGCTGACACTCAGCTCAACGACCGCCGAACCTTGACCACGCCCATCTGCAAGCCGAACGGCCGGAACACCGCGTTCAACGACTTGAGCGTCTGATTGCCCTCGCCGTGCTCGATATGCACCAGGGTGCGCAGGGAAATCTTGCACATCCTGGCGAATTGGCTCTGGTGCAGGCCGGTGACTTCCACCCGTAGCCGGCGCACGGCTTCGCCGATCTGCAGGGTGCCCTCGGCCAGGCCCTGTTCCACGCTCTGGATCAACAAGGCGCGGGTATCCATGCTGACAGTCATCTGAGCCCCCATTGCTGTAGACGTTGGTCCAGTTTGCCGAGCGCAACACTTGTCTTGGTGCGATGAGCTCAACTAACGCAATAAAATCCCCCCCCTCCAGACCACAACCCCTACACCTTGATTCTTCTGGCACCGAAGACCTCTCCCGCAAACCGCAAACGCTCACCCTGACAGTTATCCCTCCAGCGCCTCGCTAAATTCCCCGCCTCACATATCAGAGGTCGGACCCTATGCCCCGCACATCCAAGCGACTCGCCCTTGTCATCACCTTCACGCTGAGTCTTTTCAGCATTCAATTGGCCGTGGCACGCGGAGATATGGAGCCGCCAAGCGACCATGACCCTGCCTACCCAGAACCGGCCACGCCGTTCTATTTTGTCGATTACGCCACCACCGGCAATGGTCGGAGCGTGGCCCTGGTGCTGGACCGTGCGGTGGATGCCTTGCTGGAGTCAGACAACCTGAGCGTGCGCGAGCAGTATCTGATTGCAGATGACGCCCGTTATATGGGCAACCTGGCCCCCGGAAGAATCGGCGCGGTGCTTGAGCAACTGGCCGCCAGCCAGAACGCCAACCTGGGCAGCGCCACCCATAACAGCCTCAAGCCTGTGCAGGCCAGCCTGCTGTCGGCCATGGGCGACGTGAACAGCGACGCCGCTGGCCGCTTCTGGCTGCAAGGCCTGGGCAACGCCGGCAGCCTGGACGGCCAGCACGGCGCGGCCGATTTGCAGCAGCGCACCCAAGGCCTGGTGCTGGGCGCCGATTGGGCCGTGGACCACGCCTGGCGCGCAGGGGTCATGGGGGCCAAGACCACCAGCGACCTCAGTGCCAAACGCTTCAAGGCTGCACTGGACAGCTGGCACCTGGGGGCTTATGCGGTGCGCCAGGACGGGCCGCTGGCGCTGCGCCTGGGGGCGATCTACAGCAACCACGCCGGGCTGAACAAACGCAGTGTCGATTTTGATTTCATCGATTACCGAGAGCAGCTCAAGGGCAAGTACACCGCCCAGAGCCAGAATATCTTCAGCGAACTGGGCTATCGCGTGGATTCCGGCAGTTTCGCCGCCGAACCATTCGCCGGCGTGGGCTTTCAGCGCTACCACCGCGAACGCTTCAAGGAAAAAGGCGGCCTCAGCGCCCTTAACGTCGGCGAACAGACCCAACAAAACCTCAGCAGTACCTTGGGCCTGCGCCTGAGCAGCCTCTATACCCTGGACAACCAGATGACCCTCAAGCCCCACCTCAGTGCAAGCTGGAAGCACCTGTACGGCAATGTCGGCAGCCACGTGCGCCAGTCCTCGGCCTGGGTGGACAGGTCGGTGTTCAACAGCGACTTCACCATCGAAGGCACGGCTCTGGACCGCAATAGCCTGGCCCTGCAAGCCGGGCTGGGGCTCGGTATGTCGACCACGCAAAGCGTGGGCCTGACCTATACCGGCGACTTTGGCGCCCGCAGCAGCAACCAGGCGGTGATGGGCCAATGGACCCTGGCCTTCTGATTTCGCACGTTTTGCAGGCGAAAAAAAGGGGGCAACATTGCCCCCCGAGGATTAAACGGTAGTGTCGAAGGCTGGAAATCAGCCTTCGATTTCGATCAGGATTTCGCCCGGGTTGACCCGGTCGCCCTTGGCCACGTGAACGGCGCTGACCTTGCCGGCGATGGCCGCCTGTACTTCGGTCTCCATCTTCATCGCTTCGGTGATCAGCACGGCCTGACCGGCCTTGACCACATCGCCTTCCTTGACCAGCACATCGACGATATTGCCCGGCATCGCCGTGCTGACATGGCCCGGCGCGCTGGCTTGCTTACGCTTGCTGGTGCCGCCGCCGACGAATTCGTTGAGCGGCTCGAACACCACTTCTTCCGGCATGCCGTCGATGGACAGGTAGAAGTGGCGCTTGCCTTCGGCCTTGACGCCGACACCGGTGATATCCACGCGGTAGCTTTCGCCATGCACGTCGATAACGAACTCGGTCGGTACACCTTCGCCACCGGCACGGGCCACGCCGCCGGCTTCGGGGATCGGCAGCAGCACTTCAGGGCTCAGGGTGCCGGCTTCACGCTCTTCGAGGAACTTGCGCCCGATGTCCGGGAACATCGCATAAGTCAGCACGTCTTCTTCGGACTTGGCCAAGGTGCCGATTTCACCGCGCAGCTTGGTCATTTCCGGCTTGAGCAGGTCGGCCGGGCGCACGTCGATCACGTCTTCGCTGCCGATGGCCTGGCGCCGCAGTTTCTCGTCCACCGTGCCTGGTGCCTTGCCGTAGCCGCCTTGCAGATACAGCTTCACTTCGTTGGTGATGGTCTTGTAGCGCTCGCCGGCCAGCACGTTGAAGAACGCCTGGGTGCCGACGATCTGCGAGGTTGGCGTCACCAGCGGCGGGAAGCCGAGGTCTTCACGCACCCGCGGGATTTCCGCCAGCACTTCGCTCATGCGGTTGAGGGCGCCCTGCTCCTTCAACTGGTTGGCCAGGTTGGAAATCATCCCGCCCGGCACCTGGTTGACTTGCACGCGGGTGTCGACCGCAGTGAATTCGCTTTCAAACTGGTGATACTTCTTGCGCACGGCGTAGAAGTACAGGCCGATTTCCTGCAGCAGTTCCAGGTCCAGGCCGGTGTCGAACTCGCTGCCTTTGAGGGCGGCGACCATCGACTCGGTGCCCGGGTGGCTGGTGCCCCAGGCGAAGCTGGAGATGGCGGTGTCGATATGGTCGGCACCGTTTTCGATGGCCTTGAGTTGGCACATCGCGGCCAAACCCGCTGTGTCATGGGAGTGGATAAAGATCGGCAGGCTCTGCTCGGCCTTCAGCGCCTTGACCAACTCGCCGGTGGCGTATGGGGTCAGCAGGCCGGCCATGTCCTTGATCGCCACCGAGTCGCAACCCATGGCCTCCATTTGCTTGGCCTGGGCCACAAACGCCTCGATGGTGTGCACCGGGCTGGTGGTGTAGGCGATGGTGCCCTGGGCGTGCTTGCCCGCCGCTTTCACCGCTTCGATGGCCACCCGCAGGTTACGCACGTCGTTCATCGCATCGAAGATGCGGAACACGTCGATGCCATTCACCGCCGCCTTGGCCACGAAGGCCTTGACCACGTCGTCGCTGTAATGGCGGTAGCCCAGCAGGTTCTGCCCACGCAGGAGCATTTGCAGGCGCGTGTTGGGCAACGCGGCGCGCAGTTTGCGCAGGCGCTCCCACGGGTCTTCTTTCAAGAAGCGTACGCAGGCGTCGAAGGTCGCGCCGCCCCAGACTTCCAGGGACCAGTAGCCGACTTTGTCGAGCTTGTCGCAGATCGGCAGCATGTCGTCGGTACGCATGCGGGTAGCCAGCAACGATTGGTGGGCGTCGCGCAGGATGGTGTCGGTAACGAAGATCTTCTTGCTCATTGTTATATTCCTCACAGGCCTGCGTGGGCGGCGATGGCGGCGGCGATGGCCAGGGCCAGCTCTTCGGGTTTGCGCTTGATCGAGTAGTTGGTCAGCTCAGGATGGCTTTCCACAAAACTGGTGTTGAACTGGCCGCTGCGGAATTCCGGGTTGCGCAGGATTTCCTGGTAGTAAGCGGCGGTGGTTTTCACGCCTTGCAGGCGCATATCGTCCAGGGCACGCAGGCCGCGGTCCATGGCTTCTTCCCAGGTCAACGCCCAGACCACCAGTTTCAGGCACATGGAGTCGTAGAACGGCGGGATGGTGTAGCCGGTGTAGATCGCCGTGTCGGTACGCACGCCAGGGCCGCCGGGGGCGTAGTAGCGGGTGATCTTGCCGAAGCTGGGGAGGAAGTTGTTCTTCGGGTCTTCGGCGTTGATACGGAACTGCAACGCAAAGCCACGGTGCTGGATATCTTCCTGTTTCACCGACAGCGGCAGGCCCGAGGCAATGCGGATCTGCTCGCGGACGATATCAATGCCGGTAATTTCTTCGGTGATGGTGTGTTCCACCTGCACCCGGGTGTTCATTTCCATGAAGTACACCTCGCCCTCGGCGAGCAGAAACTCCACGGTGCCGGCGTTCTCATAGCCCACGGCCTTGGCCGCGCGCACCGACAGGTCGCCGATATAGGCGCGCTGCTCGGGGGTCAGTTGGGGGCTGGGGGCGATTTCGATGAGTTTCTGGTTACGACGCTGGATCGAGCAATCGCGCTCGAACAGATGCACCACGTTGCCAAAGCTGTCACCGAGGATCTGCGCCTCGATGTGCTTGGGGTTGACGATGCATTTTTCCAGGAACACTTCCGCCGAACCAAAGGCCTTGGTGGCCTCGGAGATCACGCGGGGGAAGGCTTGTTCGAGTTCTTCACGGCTGTTGCAGCGACGAATGCCGCGACCGCCACCACCGGAGGTGGCCTTGAGCATCACCGGGTAGCCGATGCGGTCGCCTTCGGTCAGCGCTTCGGCGATGTCAGCGACGTTGCCTTCGGTGCCGGGGGTGACCGGCACACCGGCCTTGATCATGCTGCGGCGCGCTTCGGTCTTGTCGCCCATGCGGCGAATCACTTCGGCCGATGGACCAATGAACTTGATCCCACGTTCGGCGCAGATATCCGCCAGTTCGGCGTTTTCCGACAGGAAGCCGTAGCCAGGGTGCAGCGCGTCGCAGCCGGTTTCCACGGCCAGGTTCACCAGCTTGCGCGGGTTCAGGTAACCGGCCAGGGGCTCGGCACCAATGCTGTGGGCCTCATCGGCGCGCTTGACGTGCAAGGCATGCCGGTCTGCGTCGGAATAGACCGCCACCGAACGGATCCCCATTTCGGCACAGGCCCGCACAATGCGGACGGCAATCTCACCACGGTTGGCGATCAGGATCTTTGTTATCACTTGGAAATTCCCTTGAGCCGATTGCTGCGTTCTTCGACCTGCTAGACCAGGTCGGCGCGTGACCAAATGTTTCAGGCCAGTCGCCAGACACACACTATGCGCACTTAGGGATTAACAAAAATCAATAATTATTGGGCCGTGTATAAGTAAAGCCTTATAGTTGACCCTACAGCCCCGGCGAGTTGCTTTGAACTATGCGTAAGTCATTGATGCGCCTTACATTACGGCAATTGCAGATCTTCAATGAGGTCTGTGATTTGCGCTCCTACAGCCGCGCCGCCGAGGAAATGTCCCTTACGCAGCCCGCCGTCAGCCTACAAATTCGCCAGCTCGAAGAGCTGATCGGCCAACCACTGTTCGACTATGTGGGCAAAAAACTCTACATGACCGAAGCCGCCGAAGCCCTGCAACGGGCCAGCCGGGACATTTTCGGGCGCCTGGAAAACCTCGATATGCAGCTCTCGGACATGCAGGGCTCGCTGCAGGGGCAATTGAAGCTGGCGGTGGAGTCCAGCGCCAAATACTTCGTGCCGCACTTGTTCGCGGCCTTCAAGCGCCAGCACCCGGAGGTGCAGTTGCACCTGACGGTGGTCAACCGCGCCCAGGTGATCCGCCGGCTCTCAGACAATCGTGATGACCTGGTGATCATGTCCATGGTGCCCCAGGACATGGGCCTGGAGTTCCTGCCGTTTCTTAATAACCCGATTGTGGCGGTGGCCCCGCCGGACCATCCACTGAGCCTGCAAGGCCCATTGCGCCTGCAGGACCTGGAGCCTTATACGTTGCTGCTGCGCGAGCCGGGTTCCGGGACGCGGTTGGCCTGCGAGGAGTATTTCAAGGAAAAACGCGTGCACTTCACCCAGACGGTGGAAGTGGCGTCGGCCGAGGCGCAACGTGAGTGCGTGGTGGCGGGGTTGGGCGTGGCGCTGCTGACGCGCCACGCCCTGAACCTGGAACTGGCCACCGGCGGGCTCAAGGAGCTGCCGGTGGAAGAGCTGCCGCTGTACCGCAGCTGGTGCCTGGTGCAGGCCAAGGCCAAGCGCCTGTCACCGGTGGCCCATGCGTTCCTGGGCTTTATCCGCAGCGAGCGGGTGCAGATCAGCGCGCTGGCTGAACGCTTCGCTGGGCAGCCGCGGATGCCTGCCAGTGCAGCTCCGGGTAGTCACTGATGCTTTGCTGTAATTGGCGCTGTTCGCAGCGATCTTCAATTGCACGCCGGAACGCCATGCGGCGCTGGTCTTCCTGCTGACGACGGGTCTTGACGGTGCTGGTGCTGTCTTCGTAGTGCCGGGCCATTTCGAGTCTCCCAATGCGAGTACGGGGAGTTCAGGATGGGCGCGGGGGATGACGGTTTGGCGGCGTGGGGGTTACAGGACGATGAATCTTCTTAATATGCGCAAGATCTAAATGTGGGAGCGGGCTTGCTCGCGATAGCAGTGGGCCAGACGCCTGATATGTCGACTGATCCACCGCTATCGCGAGCAAGCCCGCTCCCACATTTTTGACTGTGTGTAACCTTCAGTCGTCGAGGGCTTTGACCGATTTGGGCGAGAGACGCAGGCTGCGCAAGCTGCGTTTGACGCTCTTGAGGTGGTTGACCAGGCTCGGCCCGCGCGCCATGGCCACGCCCATTGCCAGCACGTCGATCACCACCAGGTGGGCGATGCGCGAGGTCAGCGGGGTGTAGATCTCGGTGTCTTCGTGCACATCGATCGCCAGGTTGACCGTGGACAGTTCCGCCAAGGGCGTCTGGCTCGGGCACAAGGTGATCAGCGACGCGCCGCTTTCACGCACCAGATTGGCGGTGATCAGCAAGTCCTTGGAGCGGCCCGACTGGGAAATACAGATCGCCACGTCGGTGGGCTTCAACGTCACCGCCGACATCGCCTGCATGTGCGGGTCGCTGTAGGCCGCCGCCGTCAGCAGCAGGCGGAAGAATTTGTGCTGGGCATCCGCCGCCACCGCGCCGGAGGCACCAAAGCCATAGAACTCCACGCGCTGGGCCTGGGACATGGCCGTCACGGCTTTTTGCAGCTCGATCGGGTCGAGCTTTTCCCGCACTTCCATCAGGGTGTGCAGGGTGGTATCGAAAATTTTCAGACTGTAGTCGGCGACGGAGTCGTCTTCGTGGATCGCAAACTGCCCGAAGCTGGCGCCGGCCGCCAGGCTCTGGGCCAGTTTCAGCTTCAAGTCCTGGAACCCCGAGCAACCGATGGCGCGGCAGAAGCGCACGATGGTCGGCTCGCTGATCCCCACGCTGTGGGCCAGGTCAGCCATGGAGCTGTGCATCACGGCCGCAGGGTCAAGCAGCACGTGATCGGCAACCTTGAGTTCCGATTTGCGTAACAGGTGGCGCGACTGGGCGATATGTTGCAACAGGTTCAAAGGGCAGGACTCTTGTTATTGGCAGGCGCCAGGGATGTAGCAAGCTTGTAGTTATACTACAAGAATTGCCGATTTGCCCGTTCGATGCATCACTAAATCACCCTGTTGCCCCCTGAATCAGCGGGCAAGCGCAATGTAGCCCTGGATGCTGCCTTGGATACACTAAGGAAAATCTGCATTTTTCCGTAACAAATCTGCCAGCCCTTCGGCCTCCATCGGGCGACTGATCAAGTAGCCCTGCACCTCGTCACACTGTTCGGCCCTGAGAAAATCCAACTGCTGCTGATCCTCCACGCCCTCGGCCACCACTTTGAGCGCCAAGCCATGGGCCATGGCGATGATCGCCCGGGTAATCGCCAGGTCTTCACGCCCCTGGCCCAGGCCACGGATAAAGGTCTGGTCGATCTTCACGTAATCCACCGGGATGCGCTTGAGGTAGCTGAGGGACGAATAGCCGGTGCCAAAGTCGTCGATGGCCAGCTTCACCCCCAAGTCCCGCAATTGCTGGAAGGTGGCGATGATGTGCTCGACGCTGTCGAGCAACTGGCTTTCGGTCAGTTCCAGCTCCAGGTATTGCGGCGCCAGCCCGGTTTCGCCCAGCACCTGGCGCACCAGGCTCACCAGCTTGCCCTGGCGCAGTTGATGCACCGACAGGTTGACCGAGACCCGGATCGGCGCCAGGCCCTGGCGCTGCCATTCACACGCCTGCCAGCAGGCCTGGCGCAGCACGAACTCGCCCAATGGCACGATCAGCCCGGTCTCTTCCGCCAGCCCGATAAAATCACCGGGCGGCACGCTGCCCCATTGCGGATGATCCCAACGCACCAGCGCCTCGGCGCCGGTCATCTTGCCGGTGACCAGGCACAGCTTGGGTTGGTAGAACACTTTCAATTGCCGCTCATCAATGGCTTTGCGCAGTTGGTTTTCCAGCTGCAAACGCTCAAGGGTGCTGGCCTGAAGGCTGTCGGTGTAAAACTGGAAGTTATTGCCGCCCAGGTGCTTGGCATGCTGCATGGCCATGTTCGACTGGCTGACCAGTGCGGAAATTTCCCGGGCGTTATCCGGTAACAGGCTGACACCCATTGAGGCGCTGACCACCAACTCATGCCCGTCCACCGTCATCGGCACGCGCAGTTTGGCCAACAGCCGGGTGGCCACCCGCGCCAGGCTCGACAAGCTGCCATAGGCGTCGAACAACACCGCGAATTCGTCGCCGGACAGCCGCGCAATGGTGTCGGCTTCCGGTAAGGCATTGATCAGGCGCCGGGCCATTTTCTGCAACAACTGGTCGGCGACTTCATGGCCCAGGCTGTCATTGAGCAGCTTGAAGCGATCCAGGTTGATATGCAGCAACGCCAGGCTGCGGCCGCCCTGGCGCACCCGTTGATGGGCCTCGCGCAGGCGCTCGCGGAACAACGAGCGGTTGGCCAGGCCCGTCAGTTCGTCGTAATGAGTGAGGTAGCGCATGCGCTCCTCCGATTCGCGGCGGGCCGACAGATCGGCGAAAAAGCCTACGATATGGCTGACATTTCCCCGAACATCGCGCACCACGCTCAATTGCAGCCACTGGGGGTAGAGCTCGCCGTTCTTGCGCGCTTCCACCAGCTCGCCCTGCCAACTGCCGTGGCTCAACAAGGCCTGGCGAATTACCGGGAAGTGTCGGCGCGCGTCGCGGCTGCACGGCAACTCCACGACATTGCGCCCGAGCATGTCGTCGATATCAAAACCGGTGACGCGGCTAAAGGCCTGGTTGACGGCAATCAACACGTACTCCGGGTCCAGGATCACAATGCCTTCGCTGGCCGCCTCGAACACCGTCGACGCCAGCCGCAGTTGCTCTTCCAGCGCCTTGCCGACGCTGATATCGCGCCGGGTGCCGAGCATGCGCGTCACGCGCCCGCTGGCGGTACGCTCCACGGCACGCCCACGGTCCTCGATCCACACCCAGCGCCCGTCGCCATGGCGCACGCGGTACTCCACCTGATAGTCCTCGCTGCGCCCCTTCAAGTGCCCCACCAGCGCGCGCTTGAGCAGCGGCAAGTCGTCCGGGTGCAGGCGTGGCTTGAGGTCGCGCAGCATCGCCGTGACATACTCCGGCTCCAGGCCAAACAGTTCCTTGAGCCGGGTGTGGTGGACTTCATCGGTTTGCAGGTTCCAGTCCCACAAGCCCAGCTCGCTGGCCTGCAACGCCATGGCCAGGCGCGCCTCGCTTTTGCTCAGGGCCAGGCTGGCGGCGTCCAATTGCTGGCCGCGCTGCTCGACGCGCTGCTGCAGGCCGACCTGGGCCTGACGCAGTTCCTGCTCGACCTCGCGCCGCTGCTCGACCTCGCGCACCAGGTCCTGATTCAACTGCTCGCTGCGCTGGCGCGCCTGCTGCAAGTGCTCGATCAAGGCCTGGTTCTGGAACCGGCGCAGCAAACCGCGCTGGATCAGGCGGTTGACCTGCCATGCCACCAGGCTCAGGGACGCCAGCAGGATCAGGCCCAGGTAACTCCAGCCCTGCAATTGCGGTTCGCCGCTCCAGAACAGATAGAGGATGGTGGGCACCAGGCAGGGCAAGGCAAACGACAAAAACGCCGGCACGCTGACGGCATAGGCCACGCTGGCCGATAAGGTGGCCACGCCAATCAGGCCGAAGATCCAGGCCTGTTGCACAAAGCTGTCCAGTGGCACCAGGGCAATGGCCGCGCTCGCCAGGGTCAGGCCGCTGGCCGCCGAGCCCAGCATAAACATGCGCCGCCAGATCGGCTGGGCCTGCCGGCTGGGCAGAGCGCTATCGAAGGCCGCCACCTGGATCACGCGCAGCGCCACCAGGGCCAGCAACCACACCAACCAACTGCCGACCAGCACATAGCGCTGCGGGCTCCAGAGCAACCAGGCGCAGACCAGACCGTTAAGTAACATCAATAAAGTGGGGAGCAGCGACCCCTGGTACAACAGACGCGTACGCTCGACCGCCATCTCCATGGCGTAATGCTTGCGGATAACCTGCGCCGGCACGACAGAGGGGCCAGACAAGTCGGTGCTGAGGGTCATAGGCAGTGTTCTTATAATGGTGAGCCCGAAACGTCGACGGAGCATACACAAGCAGACGGGCAGACCAAACTGCTCTGGATCATAAAAATTCGCGAATAAACCTGCGCAAACCTTCGGGCCAGAGGGGCTTAACAAGACAGGGCGCGGGCTACAGGCGATGACTTACCGGTCATCACTATGGCTCCAACAGTGACCAATTGAAGATCGCCGGCGTTTTTTTGTGCCGACCACCGGGCAATGGGATTTGCCCCCCTCCCCCCGGCACCCTAGAATGCGCCGATGCGCGATGATCTCTCCCTTTTGCTGAATTCCCTCAACGATGCCCAACGCCAGGCCGTAGCCGCCCCCGTTGGCCGTCAGTTGGTCCTGGCCGGTGCTGGCTCCGGTAAAACCCGAGTGCTGGTGCACCGTATCGCCTGGTTGATCCAGGTCGAGAACGCGTCCCCGCATTCCATCCTGTCGGTGACGTTCACCAACAAGGCCGCTGCCGAGATGCGCCACCGCATCGAGCAGTTGATGGGCATCAGCCCGGCCGGAATGTGGGTCGGGACCTTCCACGGCCTGGCGCACCGCTTGTTGCGGGCCCACTGGCAGGAGGCGGGCCTGGCCCAGACCTTCCAGATTCTCGACAGCGATGACCAGCAACGCCTGGTCAAGCGGGTGATCCGCGAGCTGGGCCTGGATGAACAACGCTGGCCGGTACGCCAGGCCCAGTGGTTTATCAACGGCCAGAAAGACGAAGGCCTGCGCCCGCAACATATCCAGGCCAGCGGCGACCTGTTCCTGGCCACCATGCGCAGCATTTATGAAGCCTATGAAGTGGCCTGCCAGCGGGCCGGCGTCATCGACTTCTCCGAACTGCTGTTGCGGGCCCTTGACCTGTGGCGCGACAACCCCGGCTTGCTGGCCCATTACCAGAAGCGCTTCCGGCACATTTTGGTGGACGAGTTCCAGGACACCAACGCCGTGCAGTACGCCTGGTTGCGCCTGCTGGCCAAGGGCGGCGACAGCCTGATGGTGGTGGGCGACGACGATCAGTCGATCTACGGCTGGCGTGGCGCGAAAATCGAGAACATCTACCAGTATTCCGACGACTTCCCCGACGCCGAGACCATTCGCCTGGAGCAGAACTATCGCTCCACCGCCGGGATCCTCAAGGCCGCCAACGCCTTGATCGCCAATAACACCGGGCGCCTGGGCAAGGAATTGTGGACCGACGGCGGCGAAGGCGAGGCGATCAACCTCTACGCGGCCTTCAACGAGCACGACGAAGCGCGCTACGTGGTGGAAACCATTGAAAGCGCCCTGAAAACCGGGCTGGCACGCAGCGATATCGCCATTTTGTACCGTTCCAACGCCCAGTCGCGGGTGCTGGAAGAGGCCTTGCTGCGCGAGCGTATCCCGTACCGGATCTACGGCGGCCAGCGCTTCTTCGAGCGCGCAGAAATCAAGAACGCCATGGCCTACCTGCGTTTGCTGGAAGGTCGCGGCAATGACGCCGCGCTGGAACGGGTGATCAACGTACCGGCGCGGGGCATCGGCGAGAAAACCGTCGAGGCGATCCGCGAGCATGCGCGTCACAGCGATGTGTCGATGTGGGAGGCCATGCGCCTGCTGATCGCCAATAAAGGCCTGACCGGCCGTGCTGCCGGGGCCTTGGGGGCGTTTGTCGAGCTGATCGACAACCTCGCCGCCAAGTGCCTGGAAATGCCGCTGCACCTGATGACCCAGACCGTGATCGAGCAATCCGGCCTGATCGCTTATCACGAAGCGGAAAAAGGCGAGAAAGGCCAGGCCCGGGTAGAAAACCTTGAGGAACTGGTCAGCGCCGCCCGCGCCTTCGAGAACAGCGAGGAAGATGCCGACCTGTCGCCACTGGCGGCGTTCCTCGGCCACGCCTCCCTGGAAGCCGGCGATACCCAGGCCGACGAACACGAAGACAGCGTGCAACTGATGACCCTGCACAGTGCCAAGGGCCTGGAGTTCCCCTACGTGTTCCTGGTGGGCATGGAAGAAGGCCTGTTCCCGCACAAGATGAGCCTGGAAGAGCCCGGCCGCCTTGAAGAAGAGCGCCGCCTGGCCTATGTGGGCATCACCCGGGCCATGCAGAACCTGGTGATGACCTACGCCGAGACACGGCGCCTGTATGGCAGCGAGACCTACAACAAAGTGTCGCGTTTCGTACGGGAAGTGCCGAAAGGGCTGATTCAGGAAGTGCGCTTGTCCAATAGCGTCAGCCGGCCGTTTGGCGGGGGCCAGCAGCAGAGCTCCAGCAGCCTGTTTGCCGGTTCGGAAATTCCCGAGACCCCGTTCAGCCTTGGCCAGCAGGTCCGGCATGCGATCTTTGGCGAAGGGGTGATCCTTAACTTCGAAGGCGCCGGGGCCCAGGCTCGGGTGCAGGTGAACTTCGCCGAAGGCAGCAAGTGGCTGATGATGGGTTACGCCAAGCTCGAAGCGGTCTGATCGTTCCCACGCTCTGCGTGGGAACGCTGCCCTGGACGCTCTGCGTCCGCTCTTGAAGGCGCCCTGCCCTTGTTTTTAGCAAGTACGGGCCAATATCTGTAATTAGTCCTACAGACTATTCCGAATAGGTCTTACGCAAAAGCCCGAAACATTATGCTGCTAGCCACTGCCTCTGCACCTGTGCAACATGGCGCGCGTGCAATCCACAAATGGGAATTCCCTTTATGAAACGTTTTCTTAGCATCGCCATGGCGTTGTGCATCGGCCTGACGATGAGCCTCGACGCCAACGCCAAACGCTTCGGTGGCGGTAAAAGCTCCGGCGCAGCGCCAAGCCACCAGACCAGCCAAATGGCCCCCGCCGCTGGCGGCATGGGCGGAGCGGCGGCCACCGCAGGTGCGGCCGGTGCTGCGGGCGCTGCTGCCAAGGCCGGCGGTGCTTCGCGCTGGTTGGGCCCGCTGGCCGGTATCGCTGCCGGCGGCCTGCTCGCTTCCATGTTCATGGGCGGCGGCTTCCAGGGCATGCAGATCTTCGACATCCTGATCATGGCGGTCATCGCCTTTGTGATCTTCCGCTTTATCGCCGCCCGTCGCCGCAAGCAGCAGGAGCACCTGGCTCCAGCCGGCGCGCCGATGCAGCGTGAAGTGTTCGAGCAGAAGCCTGCCATGGGTTCGATCTTCGGCGGCTCGGCGGCACCGGCTGCCGCCGCTCGTCCGGTGATCAACGCGCCAGCCTGGTTCAACGAAGAGCGTTTCGTCGAAGCGGCCCGCAACCACTTCCAGTCCCTGCAGCAACACTGGGACGCCAACGAAATGGACAAGATCGCCGAGTTCGTGACCCCGCAACTGCTGGAGTTCCTCAAGCGCGAACGCGCCGAGTTGGGCGACGCGTTCCAGTCGACCTATATCGACGACCTGCGCGTGCAACTGGACGGTGTGGATGACCGCGCCGACAAGACCATCGCCACCCTGACCTTCAGCGGTGTGTCGAAGACTTCGCGCTTCGACCAGGGCGAAGTGTTCAGCGAAAGCTGGAACATGGAACGTCCGCAGGGCGAAAACCAGCCTTGGCTGGTCGCCGGTATCCGCCAGAACGGCTGATCCGCAAAGGCACACAGCCTGCTGTAACACACACCCCGGTCGTGTGCAGTGCTCTTGGGAGCCTGCACAACCGGGGTGTTTTTTTGCCTGTGGAAAAGTCAGTGCGCAGTTTCGCTGGATTAATGAGAACGACTCTCATTATACTCGCCCTCCCCGGTTCTGCCCGAGCATAGGAAAGTGCCGCCGTGCTGGAAAAACTGTTCACTCAACATGCGCCTGCCTTGCATCGTTACCTGTTGCGCAAGAAATGCTCCCCAAGCCTGGCCTCGGACCTGGTGCAGGACACCTTCCTGCGCATCGCTCAGTTGGAGAGCCTGGAGCGCGTGCTGTGCGCACCGTCCTACCTGTTTCGGGTGGCGCACAACCTGATGATCGATCATCACCGCCGTTATGGTGAAAAGCGCTACGACAATGACCCCACCGCCTTCTTCGCCACCCTGGTCGATGAGACCAGTTGCCCCGAAGAACAGGCCCTCGGCGCACTGGAGCTGGAGCACCTGGAAAGCCTGCTGGAGCGCATGCCACCGCGTACCCGCGATGTGTTCATGCTGTGCCGGGTGGAGGGCATGACGCACAAAGAGACCGCGCGCTATTTACGGATATCCACAAGCTCTGTACAAAAACACATGGCAATGGCCCTGGCCAGGATTGGTCGGGCGCTGGAGCCTGGCCAAGAGGGCTGAGCCTTGTGTACGACAAAGAGCCAAAAGGTAAATAGACCGAACCGTGAACGCCTCCCCACACACTATCGACCCGGTAGAGCGCAAAGCTGCCGACTGGGTGATGCGCCATCGCCAAGGACAGCTTTCGGCACGTGAACTCGAGGCTTTTCAGCGCTGGCTGGCCGCCGACCCGTTGCACGCCGCCGCCGCCGAGCGCGCCAACCGTGCGTGGCAGGCCACCGCCCAGCTTAAGCAACGCCCCGGTTATGTAAAACCCCAGCGCCCGCCGCGTGCCGCCTGGCTGCGTATGCCGGTGGTCGGCGGCAGCGCCGTGGCTGCGCTGGCGCTGGGCTGCTGGATGCTGCTGGCGCCACCTTTCTGGGTCCAAGCCCTGAACAGCGACTATCACACCGGGTTTGGCGAAGTGCGCCAGATCACCCTGGCCGACGGCAGCCAGGTGCAACTGGGGAGCCACAGCCTCCTGAACCTGGCCTACGACGACCAGACCCGCCGGGTGCTTCTGAGCCAGGGCGAGGCCGTGTTCAGCCCTGCGCCGATGAATGAACAGGAGCGGCGCCCCTTCACCGTACAGGCGCCGGGGGCCGATATCACGGCGCGCGGCACGCGTTACCTGGTGGGGATCGGCAAGGATCGCGAAGGCTGGGTGGGTGTGCTGCAACATCGGGTCGAGGTCAACCTGACCCCGCACGGGCGCGATGAAGCCGCAGGCGCAGCCCTGCTGGAACAGGGCAACAGCCTGCACTTCAGCCCCAAGACGGGCCTGGTACCGCTGAACACCAGCCCCGAGGAACTGGCCAGTTGGCAGGAAGGCCGGCTGGTCTTCCAGCGCAAATCCCTGGCCGACGTCGCAGCCCACATCAACCGTTACCGACCCGGGCGGGTGCTGGTCAAGGGCGAGGCCCTGCGCAACGTACGGGTCAGCGCGGTAATGCGCCTGGATAACCTCGACGCCGCGCTTGAACATCTGGTGGCGCAAGTCCACGGGCGCATGGTTAACCTGCCTGGGTTGACGCTGATCTACTGAGCTGCCTCACGCCGCGACAACTTCAAAATCAGATAAAAAACCATATTCATAGATCATAACGATCTATCGCGTTTTTGCAGCTGGGCCGTTTCTACTACATGTGAATAAATCTTATTTACTTTAGTGAGGCCGGTTTTGCAGACGCAAGAAAACAACAAAAAGCGCAAGGCAACAAAACGCACCCGACTGAGCCTGGGGATTCAGTTGGCCGCCATTGCGCTGGTCGCCGATGCCACGACCATCAGCCCGGTGCTGGCAGCGCCAGCCGCAAGCGCCAACCACGCCCCGGCCACTGACGTACACAACTTCGACGTGCCCACCCTGGCGCTGGATCAAGCCTTGGTCCTGCTGGCGCGCCAGGCCGGTGTCGAGCTGTATCTGGGCAGCAACGACTTCACCAACAGCTACGGCAACCCGGTCAAGGGTCGCCTGTCCCTGGACGCTGCGCTGCAAACACTGCTAGCCAACCAAGGGGTCAGCTACAGCCTCACCGGCTCAGCCGAGCGCCCGATCATCCAGGTGCAATCGGCACCCAATTCGACGGGGATCCAGGCCGGCGACCTGCATCCGACCTACGTCATGGGCATGGAAGGCAAGCAGTCCCGCGACGAAAAGGGCTACAACGATATCTACGATCAGGACATCTCCTCGGTGTATGCCGGCAAGGAGCAGATCGAACGCTACAAAGGCGCGGCCCCCGCCGATATGTTCAAGGGCATGCTCAACGTGTACAGCGGCGATTCGCGCAACAGCGGCGCACTGGACCCGAACATCCGCGGCATCCAGGGCCCTGGCCGCGTGCCCCTGACCATCGACGGCACCGAACAGGCAATCACCGCTTATCGCGGCTACATGGGCGCCAACAACCGTAACTATATCGACCCCAACCTGATCGGCAGTATCAAGGTGCTCAAGGGGCCGAACCTGGAGCGCAACGTCTACAGCGGCATTGGCGGCGCGGTGGTGGCCAGCACCCTAAACGTCGACGACGTGCTCAAGCAGGACCAGGAATATGGTGGCGAACTTAAAATCGAAGGCAGCAACAACTCGGTGTCGCCCAAACTGCCGACGCTGATGACCGGGCAAATGCCCAGCCCCGGCTATGAGTACTCACCCATCAGGGGCTATTACGATCACTCGCTGTACAAACACCCACGCACCAGCAGCAGTAACAAACTGCTGTCCAGCGATGACTCCGCCTACCGCCTGGCACTGGCCACGCGCCAGGAAAAATTCGAACTGCTGGCAGCCTACGCCTTGCGTGAAAAAGGCAACCACTACGCGGGTAAGAACAAGAGCGGCTTCTATTCCAGCGGCAAGCAAGTCAACGGCGAGTTTGACTACATTCCCAACCTCGCCACTATCTACAAACCGGGCGATGAAGTGCCCAACACCTCCAGCAAGATGGAGTCCTGGCTGGGCAAGGCCAAACTCAAGATTGATGAAAACCAGTCCCTGGAATTCGGCTATCGCGACACCGATGCGCTGTACGGCGAGATCCTGCCATCACGGATCTCGTTCTTTAAACCCGGCACGACTTACGACGCCGCCACCAACGGCGTGCCGCAATGGCCGTTGAGCCATGTGCAAAGCAAAGCCTACAACCTGGAATACAACCTCAAGCCCGAAGGCAACCCGTGGGTGGATTTCTATTCCAACCTGTGGATGACCAACACCCGTAGCGATACCTACAGCAGCGGTGGCGTGCCCAATCAAACCACCATCGCCGACCCGGTGTACCGTAATACCGCCCTGGCCAACGCCAAGCATGACCGGGTCGGCCTGACCGCAAGCAATAAGTTTAAGTTGCTTGATAGCCTCGATCTGACCCTGGGTGGTAGTTATCAGCATGAAAAGTTGGGCTCGAACGACAACTATTACGACCCTATCATCAGCGACACGTTGCGCATGTACCCTCGGGCCGGACGCCGCGAGGAACAGGAATACAACTTCAAATTCGACTGGCGGCCCGTGAGTTTTGCCAAGTTTGAGGCGGGGATGCGTTACTCGTCTTATTGGGCATTTGATGACTACTTGAAAAGTGCCCAAGACAAGAGTGGGGTCACAACACAACTTGAAGAAACCGGGCGGCAGGTGGATTACACCACGCGAAAGACGCTGACCGAGTCCGAGTGGCAAGCCGACATTGATCGACAAATTGCAAACAACAAAGTTTTCTGGGATATGTTTGATACCCCGGAGTCGGAGCGTCAGGAGATAATTGACGTAATCAAACAACAAACACCACGTGTGCAAGACACTCAGCACAAGGCGGATTGGGCGAGTGACGCAAAAGGTCGTTATTCACGCGATAACAATCCATGCATTAATGGATTGAGTGCAGGCGAAAATATCATTTCCTGCAGCGCTTCCGGAAACGGCGAGGGCTACGAAAAAGATATCAAAGCCAAACACCAGAAAGACAGTGGCTGGGCACCTTCGCTTTCTGCAACGTTCTATACCTCGGAAAATGGCCGGGTCTACCTGCGCTACAGCGAGGCCATCCGTTACCCAAGCATGTTTGAAAGCACCATTGGCTTTTCCTCATCGGTCAACCCCTGGGGGCTTGAGCCAGAACATGCGCATAACTACGAAGCCGCCTACATCCATAACCTGGCCGGCTGGGGTGGCAGTGAAAGCGCTGACATCAAGCTGAGCTATTACTACAACACTACAAAAAACGTGATCGAACGCGACCCACAACTGCGCTTCAGTAACCTTGAGAAGCAAGTCACTTCCGGCGTGGAGTTCCAGGGTCGCTACGATAACGGACGTTTTTTCACCGATATGAGTATCGGCCATGTCCTGAAAAACAGAGTCTGCGATGAAAACTCGGCGGTCTCCGTCAGCACCGACGGCAGTACCCCCAACTGCGTGGATGACGGTTTTGTAGGTGGATACCTGGTGAGCATGGCAATGCCAGAGTGGACTGCCAACCTCGGGTTAGGTGCGCGCTTCCTTGATCGCAAACTGGAAGTGGGCGGACGGGCTATTTATTACCGCCAACATGAAAACAAGTTCTATGACAACTACCCCAACAGCGCCATGGTCAGTTATTACCTGAATACGCCCATGTCATGGGACAAGATCATCACGTATGACGCCTACGTTAACTACAAATTGACCGATGACGCATCCGTCGAGTTAACCGGCACCAACTTGAGCAACCTTTATTACATCGACCCACTGACGCGTTCGGCCATGCCCGCGCCCGGTCGAACGTTAAAACTCGCTTTCACCACTACTTTTTAAGTTTGGAGGTACTGCATGGGAGGCTAAAGAAGAAATTGGCAAACGCTTGACGTGTTGACTTAATTTAAATCACTCAATGGATGATGAAATGAAATCTTTCAACTACACAGTATTGGCAGTGGCACTTCTGGGTCTAGCCGGCGTTGCCCAGGCAGACACTTCTTCCGCGCAAAGTTACACCGGTACTATCGTCGTCGGCGGCACGGGCGCCACATCGCCTAACCACCCAAGCTCGCCAGGCCAGCCCGCCGTGGGCGTCCTCGCGTTCTACGGTGGCGCAAAAGTGCCGTTTAGCGGCCTCAAAGGCATGGTGGCCACTGACACCAATGGGGTGACAACCATTACCCCGGCAATGATGCCAGCCTCTCACTCCGCCCTTGGCAACTTCGACTTCAAACAAGTCGCCAACCAGCAGGTGTACTACGGCGAATGGTCGCAGACCGGCGCCACCAACGACCCGACCCGTGTCGTGTACTACTCTGGCGACACCACCGGCCGTGTATTGCCAACAGCCAACGTGACCTATGCAGTACAGGGCATCAACAACTACTCCGGGGCAAATGTGCTGTCTGGCGACCTGACCGCCTCGTTCGGCAACGCGACACCCACCTTGACCGGCTCGCTGAGCAACAGCGCGCTTAAAGTTCAAGTCACCGCAGCCATCGACACCGCCACCGCAGGCTTCGCCGGTACTGCCCAGGCGCGTAATACCGCAACCAATGCACTGCTTTCGTCCGGCACCTCACAAGGCAGCTTCTTCGGCGCAGGCTCTACCGCGTCGCTGGCCGGTATCGCCAAGTTCACCGACCGCAACTACGACACCGCCTTCGGTGGCGTCGCCAAGTAATCGCCCGTTGAACCTGTTGTAGCACCACCCAAGCAAGTGCCTGCCCCCAGGCACTTGCTTTTGGCGTTTTGAAGCGATCCCGAGAGCCCGGTAATGCCCCAGCCCTACTGCATGCGATCCCTTACGCTCCACGTTCTGCCCTTTTTTCTGCTGCTGTCCATGGCCCCGAGGGTTTTTGCCGCCGACCAGGACACCCGCCTGCGCCTGAACCAGACCATCGAATACCGCGCCAACCAGCAAGAGCGCGAGCTGCTCAAGGATGAACTGCCCAGCGACGGCGCACCGCCGCTGTTGAATATCGATGGGCAGACCTACAGCGTGGGCAACAACCTCGATGAACTGGGCCGCGCGGTGTACCTGTCCATCGAGCGCCAGCAATGGCCGCAAGCCAGGGATTACCTTAGGCGCTACACCGCCCTGCCCGGCCACGACCCGATGCTCACCGCCTATGCCAAGGGCGGCCTGGCCCGCGCCGATGGCGATCTTGAACAGGCCGAAAGCCAATACCGCCAGTTGCTGGCATTGCAGGCCGACTTCCTGCCCGGGCGCCTGGAACTGGCGCGGGTGTTGTTCGAGAACCGCAAGGATGGCGAGTCCAACAGCGTATTCCAGCAGATCAGCAGCAGCCTCAGCCCAGCCGATGCGCAAGCCATGGGCGTGGGCAAGACCGTCGACAGTTTTATCCAGGCCCTGGACCACCGTGAAGACTGGCAGGGCTCCCTGGCTATCGGCCCGACCTGGGGCTACAACCTCAACCAGTCCCCGGAAAGCGAGGTGACTTATCGCTACGTCACCCCCGACGAAACCATCTACGTCAAACGCTCACTGCCCAAGGCCGTGTCTGCCCACGGCGCGGACTACGAGGCCACGCTCAACAAACGCGTGGCCATCAGCGGCCATCACGGGGTGTTCATGCGCTCGCTGCTCTATGGCCAGGCCTATGAAAAACAGAGCAAGTACAACGAAGGCACCCTCATCAATAACGCCGGCTATAGCTACCACGACGCCAAAAACCAGTACGCCCTCGGGCCGTCGTTTGAATTCAATACGATTGGTGACAACGCCATGTACAGCGCCTGGGGGCTGCGCGGCGAATGGATTCATACACTGTCGGCCACACGTATGTTCAAGCTGGAAGGCGAATACAAGGACATGGCCTACAAACACGAGATCAATAGCAACCTCGACGGCGGCATCAGTTCGGTCTACGCCACCCTGTGGCAGGCCCTGCCCCAGCGGTGGACGCTGTTCGGCGGCGTAGACTTGAGCGACCGCAACACCCAGGACCGCACGGCGGCCTACCTGCAAAAGGGCGTGCGGCTAGGGGTGGCGAAGGATTTCGAGGTGGGCGTCAGCGCCGTGCTGTTCGCCTCGTACCGCAAACGCCAATACGATGCCTACAGCGCTATCGTCGATGACCGACGCAATGAGAAAGAACAAGGCTACACCTTTATCCTACGTGCCCCACGCCTGGCGGTGCTGGATGCGGTGCCCAGCCTGACGGTCAAGTACAACAAGGTTGTCAGTAATGTGGATTGGCTTTATTCCTACGACAAAAACAGCATCAGCCTAAAGCTAGAAAAGCAGTTTTAACCGGCTTCACCGGGTTTTCTATTTCGCGGTTGCACTTATAGCGAGCTACTGTATAAAACGCCCCTATAAACCGCGCCATCTAGCATGAGGATCCCGGCCGTGGAAGAAGTCATCGAACAATTGCGTGAAGCCAACGAACCGGTACCGGTTCCTCTGGAACTGCCCGACGAAGACCAGTTGGTGGAAGTCGAAGAACAGCTGTTTATCAACATCCCGTTTGTCTTCAAGGAATTCCTGCTGACCGTCAGCGATGTGGTGTATGGCAGCCTGGAGCCGGTGACCATCACCGACCCCCAGTCCCACACCTATCTGCCGGAAGTCGCCGCCAATGCCTGGGATATTGGCGTGCCTCGCGAGCTGATCCCGATTTGCCAGGACGGCGACGACTACTACTGCGTCGAAGAAGACGGCACGGTGGTGTTGTGGTCCGGCGAAGAGGAACTGGTGACCGAAGAGTCCTGGGAGTCGGTGTGGCACTGGGCACGGGACGTGTGGCTGGAAAGCTGATCCCAAGCCTGTGACAGGCCGGTTTACGTGGCGATGGGCTTGCCCCCTCGCCACATAAGGTCAGTGCTCCGGCGTGTCCTTGTGATTGTCCAGGGTCTCCAGCAAGGCTACCTGCATGCGCGTATGGATGCGGATGAACCAGCGCCAGAGCACGGCGGCCACTGCCGCCGCCACCACGGCAATCAACACCAGCAACTTGTTGGTCGGCAGGATACTGGCCGACAAGGCTGCCAATAGCAGAAAAATTACCAACAGCGAGAGGATCGGGATCAGTTCGGCAATCACTCGCCGCACGCGCTGGGTATGGCGCCCGGCCATTTCCGGCTTCACGCTCATCTCCGCCAGCAACATCGACAGCGCCTTGAGCTTGCGATACGCGGCGATCAAAAATGGCAGCGACAGCAACAACGCAGCGCCCCAGATCAATGCCTTCTGCCAACTTGGATCACTGATCCAGCCTTGCAGATACCCGCCAATCCGCGCGGCGAAAAAGCTGCCGGTAAAGAAGATTGCCACCACCAGCGCCAGGTTCACCCCCACCTGCAGGATGATCTTGCGGATCATCGACGCCAGCATCGCGCCTTCGCCCTGGGGTTGGATGCTGCGCAGCCATTCGCCATACAGGCCAAACACCCGGCTCAGGCGCTGCGGCATCACCGCCGCGATTTTCAAGGACAACGGGTCGGCGCCACGAATCAGGTACGGCGTGAGCAAGGTGGTAATCGCCGACACGGCCACCGCCACCGGGTAGAGAAAGTCGCTGGTGACCTGCAAGGTCATCCCCAGCGCCGCAATGATGAAAGAAAACTCGCCAATCTGTGACAGCCCCATGCCCACCCGCAACGAGGTGCGGCCGTCGTTACCGGCGATAAACGCGCCAAGGCCACAGGACAGCATCTTGCCCAGCACCACGGCCACGGTAATCACCGCGATCGGCCACGCGTATTGCAGCAGGATCTGCGGGTCGATCATCAAGCCGATGGCCACAAAGAAGATCGCGCTGAACATGTCGCGAACCGGCTCGATCAGGCGCTCGATTTTCAGCAACTGCCGGGATTCGGCCATGATCGCACCGATCAGGAAGGCGCCCAGCACCATGCTGTACTCCAGCTTGACCACCAGCAGGCAAAAACCGAAACACAGGCCCAGGACGGTGATCAGCAACATCTCGTTGCTTTCAAACTTGGCCACGTAGGCCAGCAGCCGTGGCACCAGCAAGATGCCGATCACCAGGGCCACGATCATGAACAGCGAGAGCTTGCCGACCGTGGAAAACACCTCGCCGGAACTGACCGTGCCACTGACGGCGATACTCGACAGCAGGGCGATGATGCCAATGCCCAGAATGTCTTCGACGATCAGCACGCCAAAGATCAGTTGGGCAAAGCGCTGGTTTTTCATCTTCAGGTCGTTGAGGGCCTTGACGATGATGGTGGTCGAGGAAATCGCCAGGATCGCGCCGAGGAACAGCGAGTCCATGGTGTTCCAGTCGAACCATTGGCCAATTTCGTAGCCAATCCAGATCATCAGGATGATTTCCAGGAAGGCCGCGATAAACGCCGTGGCGCCCACCTTGAATAGCTTGCGCAGGCTGAACTCCAGGCCCAGGCAGAACATCAGGAAGATCACCCCCAGCTCAGCCAGGGTCTTGATGGTGTCTTCGTCGTGGATCAGGCCGAATGGCGGGGTGTGCGGGCCGATGATAAAGCCGGCGACGATGTACCCCAGGACGACCGGCTGCTTGAGACGGTGGAACAGGATGGTCACCACCCCTGCCACGAGCATGATCACCGCCAAGTCCTGGATAAAGCTGATGGCGTGCATGGCGAGGGGCTCCTTGAGGGTACTGGCACGTTCCCAGGTTCCACGCAGCCGCCACAACGGCGCGCAATGTGCGGAAGGAAAAGTCTGTGTTATTCGTAAGAAATGCCCTTGAAATGAGCTTTTCAAGGGTAACACCGCGACTTGCGGCAGAAAGCCGGTGCAATATATGGAAACAGATCGACCCGGGCGTGACGGCAAGCCCCGCCCCGGCGTCCCGTAAGGGATGGCGCTGTAATGATTCCAGCATCCGCAGAGGTGCCCCCCAACCAATGCCTACAACCGTGAGTGTGCTATGGAACCCGGAAACGCCCAGCTGTCGATGACGGTATTGATGACCCCTGATATGGCCAATTTTTCAGGCAATGTCCACGGTGGCACCCTGCTCAAATACCTCGACGAAGTGGCCTACGCCTGCGCCAGCCGTTATGCCGGCCGCTACGTAGTCACACTGTCGGTGGACCAGGTGACTTTTCGCGAGCCGATCCATGTGGGCGAGCTCGTGACATTCCTGGCTTCGGTCAACTACACCGGCAATACGTCGATGGAAGTGGGGGTCAAGGTCGTCACCGAGAACATCCGCGAGCGTTCGGTACGCCATACCAACAGTTGCTTCTTCACCATGGTCGCCGTCGACGACGACCGCAAACCGACCGCCGTGCCCACGTTGCAGCCACAGAGCAGTGAAGACAAACGCCGGTTTATCCAGGCCAAACAGCGCCGGCAGGTTCGCCAGGAGCTGGAGAAGCGCTACCAGGAGATCAAGGCTGACACTCTCTGATCCCAGGCTGTGGACCCCACATTGGGCTGGTGGTGTTAGAGGCTGATCGGCGTGGCTTCAAAGCGCACACGCGGATGGGCGATGCGGTCCTGGGCCCGCACCAATTCCAACTCGTAGCTGGCGCACGCCTGGGTTTCCAGCAGTACTTCGTGCACGGCTGCGGCGGTGAACTCGAAGGCCGCCAGCAGGCTGTCGCCCAGCAACACCCGCGCCAGGAACAGGCCCGACGTCAGATCGCCGACCCCCACCGGCTGGCGCGCAAAGGCCAGCAATGGCCGACGCAGGTGCCAACTGCCTTCAGCCGTCACCAGCAGCATCTCGAAACCCTCTGCCAGCTTGCCTGGATAATCCAAGTGCTTGACCAGCACCGCTTTCGGTCCACGGGCCAGCAGGGCCCGCGCCATGCCCAGGCAATCGAACAGCGACTGCGGTTTACGCCCGCAAAAACTGTCCAGCTCCAATTGGTTGGGGCACAAGAAGTCAGCCATGGCCAGCGCTTCGTCCAGCAAAAAATCACTGACTTCCTGGGGCACGATGCAGCCTTTTTCCGGGTGGCCCATTACCGGGTCGCACAGGTACAGGGCCTTGGGGTTGATCGCCTTGATCCGTGCCACACCGCTCAGGATCGCCCGGCCCTGGGCGGCGCTGCCCAGGTAGCCGGACAGCACTGCATCGCAGTTGCCCAGCTCGCCAATCGCCGCAATCCCCTCCACCAGCGCAGGAATTTGCTGCGGCGCCAACACTTCTCCCGCCCACTGGCCATACTGGGTATGGTTGGAGAACTGCACAGTGTTGAGCGGCCAGACATTCACCCCCACCCGTTGCATGGGAAACACGGCGGCGCTGTTGCCGGCATGGCCGAAGACCACATGGGACTGGATCGCAAGCAGATGAGGAGTACGTTTCATGCAGGAAACTTCCGTAAAACCGTTAAATTCTGGCCGCGCAGTATGCGACTAAAAGCAGCCTGTACGACAGACCGGAGACACAGTTAAGCTGGCCTTACTTTGTTGGAGCAAATCGCATGCTGACCCTGGGAAATATCTTTGTGCTGATGCTGCTGGCGGCGGCTGCCGCCTGGGTGTGGCACAACCACGGCTTGCGCGAGCGCGCGCTGGAGAGGGTCAAACAGCATTGCGCCAAGCTCGACATCGAACTGCTCGATGGTGCCGTGGCCTTGAAACGCATCGGTTTCGTCAAGGACGCCAGCGGCCGACGGCGTTTGGCGCGGATCTACAACTTTGAATTCACCGTGACCGGCGAAGCCCGCCATCCCGGCACCATCACCCAGTTTGGGGCCCACAGTGCGCAGATCGAACTGGCGCCCTACCCGTTTGAAATAAAGACGCCACAGCCTAGCGCCGAAGTGATTGAACTGAGCCAGTGGCGCCAGGAGCACGGCAAGGGCCGTCACTGACGGCAAGCGGCCAAGGCTTTTTGCAGTGCTGTCACGTCCTGCTCTTCGCGAAAGATCAGCTCGATGCGCGAGTCCCGGCGCCATTCGCTGGGCTGCCAGGTGAGCGTGGTGTTATCCACAGCGTTGGCCGAGACCCAACCCGCGGCGCTGTGGATAACCAATTTGGCACGACGCCAGTCCAGGCCCTGCAAGCATTGCCGCAGCAGCGTGGGGTCGAACTGCTGGCTCGGGTGCCAGCGCCAACCGATGCTCCAGCCCCCCTCCTGGGCCTGATGCAGGCAAATCGGCACACACGGATCGCTCCAGATTGCCGGGATTTGCACCACTCCCTTGGGCACTTGAAAGTTATCCACAGCCGCCCCGGCCTGTGCGCCAAACCCCGGTAGCCGAGCCAATGGCAACTGCGCCTGCCGCGCCCAGTAAACCTCGCAGGCCGGCAGTGCCCTTTCGATCGCGGTTCGTTGCGCGGGGTCCAGCCCTTCTTCCTTGTTCAGCACCAGCAACCCGGCACTGGCCAATGCCTCGCGTTGCGCGTCGGGCAACGGTCTGCCCGCCGCCAGTGCCTGGGCATCGAGTACCAGCACACAAGGCTGGACGGCAAGCACGGTTTGCCAGGGCGCCTGGCGCAACTGCGCAAGCAATTGCGCCGGGTGCCCCAACCCCGAGGGCTCGATAAACAGCCGGTCCGGCTTGGCCTTACGCAGTAGGCGGCCCAGCCCTATCTGGAACGGCGCACCATTCACACAACACAAACAGCCACCGGCCACTTCGCCAAGGGCAATGCCGTCGTCATCCAGGGTCAGCAGCGCGGCATCCAGGCCGATCTGCCCGAACTCATTGATCAACACGGCCCAGCGCTCGTTGGCCGGACGCTGGGTGAACAGGTGTTTGATCAAACTGGTCTTGCCGGCCCCCAATGGGCCGGCAATCACATGCGTGGGAATATTCTGCAGCATCGTGGACATTATTCAGGCCGTGTAGAGACGCTTGATCCTACCCGGTTATGCCAGCCAATCCAGCGTCAGAATCAGCCGTCGCTCGTTGGCGGCCAGCGTCGGCGAGCGGTGAATCAAGCCATAGCCTTCATTGCCGCGCCACTTTTCGCCCTTGAGCAGGGCGACTTCGCCACAGTGGATCTGCTCGATACGCTCGCGGGGTTCCGCGTCTGCCTGGCTCAACTGGCGCCGGTCCATCACCCCTTCGCGCAGCCATTGGCTGCCGATGCCGGCATAGGTGGTGATCAAACGCACGGGCACGTGATCGACGTGAAAGCGCGGGCACATGGCCTTGTCCAGCAGCCTCAGCCGCACGCCAATACGCTTGGCGCCCAACAGGCAGGCAAAAGCGCTGATCAGCCAGGCAACATCAGCGATAAAGCCTTCGTAGCCCTCAAGGTCACGACAGCCTGCGGCCAGCCCCTGCAAGTTGGGTTCGGCGTCTTCGCTGTCCAACTCCACCACCAGCGACTCGGCGAGCGGCTCGCCCAGCGAGACCAGCAACGCGCCAAACTCGGCGATGTGCAGCGGCAACTGGCGCTGCCACAGCGCCAGGTTGACGCCGTTATCCAGGATGTCGGCGAGGGCCAACGGGGTTTCCCCACGGGTCTGGCGAATCACCGGACGCAGTTGAATCACAGGTGCCAGCATCAGGCGGCTGCCTCCTCGTACCAAGGGCCAAAAGGATCGGCCAGCAGGCCCCAACCTTCGGCGCCCAGGGCCATTTCTTCATCCGTCAGCAGACACGCGTCCAGTTCCATACGCATTTGCACAAAATCGATGTTCTGCCCGATAAACACCAGTTCCTGGCGGCAATCGCCGGTGCTCAGTTGCCAGTTACCCATGATTGCCGCGACGCTTTCCTGGTCCTCGGGCCATTGGCTTTTCGGCACAAAGCGCCACCAGCGACCGGCAAAACCATGGCGCATCAGGCCACCGGCCTGGGACCAACTGCCAGCGTCACGGTGCTTGCTGGCCAGCCAGAAAAACCCCTTGGAGCGCAGCAGCTTGCCATTGCTCCACGGGCGGTCGATAAAGTCGAAAAAGCGCTGGGGATGGAATGGCCGGCGCGCCCGATAAGCCGTGGAGGCGATGCCATATTCCTCGGTTTCCGGCACATGTTCGCCGCGCAGCTCCTGCAACCAGCCCGGCGCCTGGGCCGCGCGCTCAAAATCAAAACGCCCGGTATTGAGGATCTCGGCCAGCGGCACCTCGCCCATCACCATGGGGATAATGCGCGCCTGGGCATTCAGGCGCTCCAGGATGGCCACCAGTTCTTCACGTTCGTGGCGGCTGATCAGGTCGATCTTGCTGATCAGAATGACGTCGGCGAACTCGATCTGTTCAATCAGCAGGTCGGTGATGGAGCGTTCATCGTCCTCACCCAACGTTTCGCCGCGGGACGCCAGGCTTTCGGCCGCCTGGTAATCGAGCAGGAAGTTCATGCCGTCGACCACGGTGACCATGGTGTCGAGCCGCGCAATATCCGCCAGGCTCTGGCCGTTTTCATCGCGAAAGGTGAAGGTTTCCGCCACCGGCAGCGGCTCGGAAATGCCGGTGGATTCGATCAGCAGGTAATCGAACCGACCCTCCCTGGCGAGCTTTCCTACCTCGACCAGCAAGTCTTCGCGCAAGGTGCAGCAGATGCAGCCGTTGCTCATCTCCACCAGTTTTTCTTCGGCGCGATTGAGGCTGACGTCGCGCTGGACTGCGGCGCCATCAATGTTGATTTCGCTCATATCGTTGACGATCACCGCCACCCGCAGATTTTCGCGGTTGCGCAGGACGTAATTGAGCAGCGTGCTTTTACCGGCGCCGAGAAAGCCGGAGAGCACAGTAACGGGTAGACGGTCGGTCATCGGGTGTTCCTCATCAGGGTGGCCGGTCAAATCGCCCGTTGATGGCGTTCGCGCAGCTCTTCACGTTCTTTGGCTTCGATACACAGGGTGGCGGTGGGCCGCAGCAACAGACGCTGGAGGCCAATCGGCTCGCCCGTCTCGCGACACCAGCCGTATTCACCACGCGCCAGGAGCTCAAGGGCTTCGTCGATCTTGTCCAGCAGCTTCTTTTCCCGCTCCAGCAGGCGCAATTGCCACTGGCGCTGTTCTTCGGCACTGCCGATATCGGCGAGGTCGCTGTTGGGCTCTTGCTCGCGCAGCACGATAAATTCGGCTTCGATGCGCGCTTGCAGGTCATCGCGCTGGGCCAATAGCCGCTCGCGGAAAAAGGCTTGCTGGGCCTCATTCATGTAATCCGCAGGCGGTTGGGCAAGCAGGTCTTGTTCAGTCATCGGGACGGTTCACGGGTCAGGTTGTGCTTTTATGTTATAGTATAACAATGCAAATAAGCCAATCCCCTCTTGCCCGTCACGACGAAGGGCGCAATCCTTGAGCCCCTCCAGGCTCCGAGAACCGCGATGAAATACCTGTTATGCAGCGTGTTGCTGCTGGCGGCGACCCAGGCCGGCGCCCAAGTGCCCGGCCCGCTGGCCACCTGCACCCGCAGTGCCACCCTGTTGGCCTGCGTCGATGCCCAGGGCAATGCCTACAGTGTCGCGACCGCAGGCAACACCACGTATTTGCGCGGGTTCGAGGTGATCGGCAAGCGCTACTGGGCGCAGACTAATAGCCGCTATGGCCAATTGACGTTCTTTACCGGGCTGGCCTCCGACGGTGAGGCGTGGGTCGGCTACACACGGCGTGTGGGCTGGACCACGATCAACCGGTTTTCCAGTTCGGGGGGCTCCAGCGCCAAGTTCACCTGCAGCCGGATCAGTGGGTGCTAGGCCTGTCGCAGAAAAATAATCGTCGGTTCAATTGTTATAATATAACATGCCGAATTATTTTCAACGACGGACCTGCTCATGAATGCGCTGACTCTGCCGGATATCGCCGCGCAGGCTTCTCGCCAAGCCTTGCCTCTCGACTGGGTGGGCATGTGCGGCATTGCCCTTCCTATCCTGATCGACGGCCAACGCTTGAGCGCCAAGGCCGATGCGGGCGTGAGCCTGGATGACGGCGAGGCGCGCGGCATTCATATGTCGCGCCTGTACCTGGCGCTGGCAATGCTTGAGCAACAAGACCTGCGGCCGGCGCTGTTACGCCAGGTGTTGCAGCAATTCCTCGATAGCCACGAAGGGTTATCGAGCAGCGCCTACCTGCGGATTCATAGCGACTTGCTGCTTAAACGCCCGGCATTGGTCAGCCCACTATCAGGCTGGAAGACCTACCCAGTGACCATCGAAGCGCGTCTGGAAAAACAGATGTTCCACGTGGAACTAAAAATTGACGTGAGCTACTCCTCAACCTGTCCGTGCTCAGCCGCCCTCGCCAGGCAGTTGATTCAACAGCAATTTGTCGATGATTTCGCCAACACCTCATTTCAACACGAAGAGGTATTGGCCTGGCTGGGCAGCCCCAACGGCATCGTCGCCACCCCCCACAGCCAACGCAGCAGTGCGCTGTTGCAGGTCCATCTGCAACCCGGCGTTCAAGCCTTGCCCCTGACTGACGTGATTGACCAGGCTGAAGCAGCCCTCGGCACCGCCGTACAGACCGCCGTAAAACGCGCCGATGAACAAGCCTTCGCCTTGGCCAATGGCCAAAACCTGATGTTCTGCGAGGACGCCGCTCGCCGCCTGAATCTGGCGCTAAAACGTTTGGATACGGTGCAAGCCTTTCACCTGAAGGTCATCCACGCCGAAAGCCTGCACGCCCATGACGCGGTGGCCGAAAGCCGTTGGACGAGGGCGGCCTTGGGCACATCATGAAGCTGACAATGCTCGACCTGGAAGCCGCCGCCGTGGGCAGCCGCTTTCCCCTGGCCCCGGTACTGGAGGCCTTGCCGTGGAACCGTGACGGACTGATCGCCGCCATTGCCCAGCAACACGGCAGCGGCGAGGTGTTGATGCTGGCCTGGATGAACCGCCGGGCCCTCGACGAAACCCTCGCCAGCGGCCAGGTCTGCTACTGGTCACGCTCACGCCAGCAGTTGTGGCGCAAAGGCGAAAGCTCCGGCCACTGGCAGCAATTGATCGAAGCACGCCTGGACTGCGACGGCGATGCCATCTTGCTGATCGTCGACCAACAAGGCCCGGCCTGCCATACCGGCCGCCCCACCTGCTTTTACAACGCCATCGAAGACGACCAAGTGCATATCCTCACCGCGCCCCTCAAGGAACCTGCTGCATGATCCGCAAGAACCCTTCCGGCGATCTGCCGGTGATTGCCGAATCGGCCTACGTGGATAAAACCGCGATCATCTGCGGCAAGGTGATCATCGGCGAGAACGTATTTGTCGGCCCCTATGCGGTGATCCGCGCCGACGAAGTCAACGCCGACGGCGCCATGGACCCGATCACCATCGGCGCCAACTCCAATATCCAGGACGGCGTGGTGATCCACTCCAAATCCGGGGCGGCGGTGACCATCGGCGAATTCACCTCCATCGCCCATCGCTCGATTGTCCACGGCCCGTGCACCGTCGGCGACCGGGTGTTTATCGGCTTCAACAGCGTGCTGTTCAACTGCGTGGTCGGCGATGGCTGCGTGGTGCGGCACAACTCGGTGGTCGATGGCCGTGACTTGCCGGCCGCCTTCTACGTGCCGTCCACCACCCGTATCGGGCCCAATACCGACCTGTCGCAGTTCCCGCCCGTCAGCGTCAGCGCGTCGGAGTTTTCCGAAGACGTGGCGCGCACCAATGTCGACCTGGTGCGTGGCTACAAAGCCCTGCAAAACGAGTTCTGAACATGAGCCGCCTGCTGATCCGCAACGCACGCCTGGTGAATGAGGGCCGGGAATTCGACGCCGACGTGCTGGTCGCCAACGGCCGTATCGAAAACATCGCCAGTAGTCTCCAGGGGCAAACGGCCGAGAGCGAGATCGATGCCCAAGGCCAATGGTTGCTGCCGGGCATGATCGACGACCAGGTGCATTTCCGCGAACCGGGGGCATCGGATAAAGGCAGTTTCTACAGCGAGTCCCGCGCCGCGGTGGCCGGTGGCATCACCAGTTTCATGGACATGCCCAATACCCAACCGGCGACCCTGACCCTGGAAGCCCTGGCCGACAAGAAACGCCGCGCCGCGCTGCACTCGGTGGCCAATTATGGGTTTCACTTTGGCGTCAGCAACGACAACCTCGACACCGTGGCCGCCCTTGATCCGCGGCAGGTCGCCGGGGTCAAAGTCTTCATGGGCGCCTCCACCGGCAATATGCTGGTGGATGATCCAAGGGTTCTAGAGCGCCTGTTTGCCGAGGTGCCGACCATTCTCCTGGCCCATTGCGAACACACGCCGAGCATCCAGGCCAATGAGCAACGTTTGCGAAACCGGTTTGGCGAGGCAATCCCCGCCGTCGCCCACCCACTGATTCGCGACGCCGAAGCCTGCTATCGCTCCTCGTCCCTGGCCGTGGAATTGGCGCGCCGCCACGGTACGCGCCTGCATGTGTTGCACCTGACCAGCGCCCGGGAACTGCCACTGTTTGAAGACAAACCGCTGGCAGAAAAACGCATCACTGCAGAAGTGTGCGTGCATCACCTGCTGTTCGATGACCGCGACTACGCCCGCCTCGGGCACCAGATCAAATGCAACCCGGCGATCAAGACCCGCGCCGACCGCAATGCCCTGCGCCTGGCACTGCTGAGCGATCGCCTGGATGTGATCGGCACCGACCATGCGCCTCATACCTGGGAGCAAAAACAACGGGCGTACCGCGAAGCGCCTGCGGGATTGCCCCTGGTGCAACATGCGCTACCGGCATTGCTGGAGTTGGTGGCTGACGGCCTGTTGCCCCTGACCACCCTGGTGGCGAAAACCAGTCATCGCGTCGCCGACCTGTTCGCCATTCCTGACCGGGGTTATCTACGCGAGGGCTACTGGGCCGACCTGGTACTGATCAAGCCCGAGCCCGCAGGCAAGCCGGTGAGCAGCCAGCCGATCCTCGCCCGCTGCGGCTGGACACCCTTTGCCGGGCGCAGCTTTCGCCATAGCGTCAGCACTACCCTGGTGTCAGGCCATGTGGCCTGGCACCAGGGGCAGGTCATTGACAGTTGCCAGGGGCTGCCCCTGCATTTTCTGCGCTAAAACCCAGGAGCCGTTCAGGCGCGGGGCTTGACCGTGCCGCAGTCGTTACCCAGCCACTGTGCCTGGGTGTCGAGGCTGCCGTTCTGCTGCACGCCGGTGGCATTGAAAGTACCGTTGACCGTGGTGGTGAATGCCTTCTGGCTCTGGAATGTGGCCACGCCCGTGCCCTGGGCTTTCGGGCAACTGAAGCGGAATTTCCACTGGTTGCCAGTCTTGTCGGTGACCTCTTGCTTGCAACCCGATTGCGGGTCGGTCAGCGGGATGGTATCGGAGGCTACCTGGGCCGGCGTCAGGCAGACCTGCACACCTTTGCCGGCCATGGTGATGCCCTGTTTTTCCAGCATCGCGCGCTGTTCCGGGGTCATCTGTTGTTTCAGTTGGCCGAGGATCAACGACAAGTCCGGCAGGTTCTGGTTATCGACTTTCATATTGCTGGTGGTCAATTCCCACAAGCCCGGCGCCAACATCTGCGCCTGCGCTGCCACAGGCAGCGTCAACCCTACAACCATGGCCAAACCAAGCAGACGAGCATTCATCGGGTAACTCCTGGGTAATTGTCGGCGTTAGACGTCGCAAAGCGCTCGGCGTTGCATGCTCAATAAAATAGCGACAATCGCCGTCGAACATGGTCTGTTACGCATTGGATCGTCAGGAGTATCGTTGTCCATGGATTTCTTCGGCCCGCATTTGCTTGGCTACTTTATCGCCACCCTGCATTTTCTCGGCTCCCTGGCCGCCCTGCACGCGGTGCTGACCGTGCGTACCGCCCAAGGCTCGATTGCCTGGGCACTGTCGCTGATGTTCATGCCGTACCTGACGCTGATCCCCTACCTGATCTTTGGCCGCAGCAGCTTCGATGCCTATATCCAGGCCCGGCGCCAGGCCAACCAGGAAATGCACAAGGCCATCACCGAATTGAACTGGCGCCCCTGGGTCGAAGAAGCCCTGGCCGCGCGCAACTCCCACGCCTATGCCTCGCTGCGCGCCATGCCCAAGCTGGGACGCATGCCGTGCCTGGCCAATAACCAGGTGCGTTTACTGGTCAATGGCAACGCCACCTTCAGCGCCATTTTCGACGCCATCCGCGCTGCCAAGACTGCGGTGCTGGTGCAGTTTTTCATCATTCATGACGATCAACTGGGGCGCCAGCTGCACAGCCTGCTCAAGGCCAAGGCCGCCGAGGGTGTTGCCATCTATGTGCTGTATGACCGCATCGGCAGCCATTCCCTGCCCCACGGTTATGTGCAATCGCTGCGTGACGCCGGGGTGCAGATCAAGGCGTTTGCCACCCGCAGCGGCTGGTTCAATCGTTTCCAGGTAAATTTCCGCAATCACCGCAAGATTGTCGTGGTCGATGGCCTGACCGGGTTTGTCGGCGGGCATAACGTCGGCGACGAATACATGGGCAAGAAACCACCGCTGGCCCCCTGGCGCGACACCCATGTGCAAGTCAGCGGCCCGGTGGTGGCGTGCCTGCAGGAGTCGTTTGCCGAAGACTGGTTCTGGGCCGCGCGTGAACTGCCGCCGCTGATCCTGCCCGACACCTATGCCGATGACGGCGTACTCTGCCAATTGCTGGCCAGCGGTCCGGCGGACCCCTATGAGACCTGCTCGCTGTTTTTCGTCGAAGCCATTCATGCGGCGACTGAGCGGGTGTGGATCACCAGCCCGTATTTCATCCCTGACGAAGCCGTATTCGCCGCACTGCGCCTGGCGGTGTTGCGCGGCGTGGACGTGCGCCTGCTGCTGCCGTCACGCCCCGACCACCGCATTGTCTACGCCGCCTCCAGCCTGTACGCGATTGAGGCGGTGCGCGCCGGCGTGCGGGTATTCCGCTACAAGCCGGGGTTCTTGCATCAGAAAGTGGTGCTGGTAGACCGCGAAATCAGCGCCATCGGCAGTGCGAACCTGGACAACCGTTCGTTCCGCCTCAACTTTGAAGTGATGTTGCTGACCGTCGATAAAGCCTTCGCCAGCGAAGTGGAACATATGCTGCTGGACGACTTCGCCCAGGCCCACGAAACCAGCCAGGAAGAAAGCCAGCAGACTCGCCGCCTGCAGCAACTGGGGATGCGCGTGGCGCGGTTGATTTCCCCCATCTTATAAATTGCACCGAACCAAATGTGGGAGCTGGCTTGCCTGCGATTGCATCACTGCGTTGTAACTGAAAAAACGCGGTGTCTGCATCGCAGGCAAGCCAGCTCCCACACAAGCTCAGCTCACACATTTAGTATTTCAACGTAGCCAAAGATCTCAGCGATAGAGATCTTCCCGCGTCCACGGCAACTCATGGCTGCCATCGGCATGGGGCTTGACCGCCAGGATCTGGTGCAGGTTGATCCAGCCCCGGGCAAACGCATATGCGCAACCCGCCAGGTACAGGCGCCAGATACGTAACGCCTGGGCCGGGACCATGTTTGCCGCCGCCTCCAGGTTGTCTTCCAGGCGCTCGCTCCAGTGGTCCAGGGTGCGTGCGTAATGCAGGCGCAGGCTTTCCACGTCGACCACTTCCAGGCCGACTTCGCTGATTTCGGCGCTGATCATCACCAGGTGCGGCAGCTCGCCATTGGGGAACACGTAACGCTCGATAAAGTCCCCGGCACCACGCCCCACCGGGCGGCCATCGGTATGTTTGGCCGTGATGCCATGGTTGAGCACCAGGCCACCTTCACGCACGGCGCTAAACAGGGTCTGGCAGTACTGCGCCAGGTTGGCGTGGCCGACATGTTCAAACATACCGACGCTGACCACTTTGTCGAACCGCCCGTCCTGTGGCAGGTCGCGGTAGTCGAGCAACGCCAGCTCCACCCGGTCTTCCAGGCCCTCGGCGAGCACCCGCTCCCTGGCCAATGCCAGTTGTTCCTTGCTCAGGGTGATGCCGAACACCTTGACCCCGAACTCACGCGCCGCATAACGCGCCAACCCGCCCCAGCCGCAACCGACATCCAGCAGATACTCCCCAGGCTGCAGGCGCAGCTTGCGGCACAGGTGGCGGAATTTGTCTTGTTGGGCCTGGTCGAGGGATTCGCTGCCGGTCTCGAAGTAACCGCAGGAATAGGCCATGTCACGGTCCAGCCAGAGCTGGTAGAACTCGTTCGACAGGTCGTAGTGGTAGGAAATCGCGGCGGCGTCCGTGGCCTTGTCGTGGATCGAGCGCACCGCCCCGGTGTGCTCAGCCTCCTCGACCAGGGCATGGCTCAATTCGTCACACACCCGGATAACATCACTGATGGAGCCTTCCAGCTCCAGTTTGCCTTCCACGAAGGCAGACCCCAGGGAGTCGAGCGTAGGATGGCTCAGTTGCGTCACCATCACCGGGTCCTTGACCACGATGGTGACGCTGGGCTCCGGGCCCAGGTTGAATTCATGGCCATCCCAGAGTCGCAGACGCAGCGGAAGCTGAAGATTCTGTAAGGCCGGTGGAAGTTGCGCAAACATGAGTAGTCCCCCTCGTTTCAGACGTCTGAAATGAGGGTAGACCATCCATAAAAAAGTAGCAGGCTATCGATTTAATAGCCCCATTCTATGGTGCCCGACATTGCAGCAAACCGTCCTGAACCCACTGTTTCAACCAGGTAACAGCTTGCAGCGGCGCGCCCTCTTGATAAGTGACTGCCAATTCGGCGCACAGTTCTGAAAACGTCCACCCCTTGTCGACCATCCCGGCCAGGGCATATGCCTCGGCGGGCTCCAGGCTGCGGTAGCGGCACACCTGCTGGTCACGCCAGATCAGGCACACCTCGGCCAGCGGCAACGGCTGGCTGCCGGGAAACCCAGCCTGTGCCTTGACCGCACGCCAAATCTGCAGGCTGTTGAAGCGACACAACACCTGCTGCACTGCCGGCACCCACTCAACCTGCAACAATGGCCAGGCCTCGGGCGCCAGCCGGGCCATGTCCAGCAGGCTCAGGGGTTGGCCCGCAGGCGCATCAAACGCCAGGGTAAAGGCCCATTCCAGGCGCGCCAGCTCGGCCAGGGGCGCACTTTGCTCGGCGACCAGATGCTCGTCGATAAAGCCTGCAAACCGTTGCCCCAGCCAGCGCAAGCTGAAATGCGTCGATGGATAGCGCTGCACATAGGCCGCCACCAACCCGGCAAATTCATCATCCCCCAGCCAATGCCACACGGCCGGGAAATCCCCCTGCATCACTTCCAGCAAACGGGCCCGATAGGCGTTGTGATAGATCGCCAGGCCCGTCTCGACACCCAGGGTCGGGCCACCGATCAAGGTGCTGGCAAAACCACAGTTGCCAGCCTCTGCCAAGAGATGCCGTTCAAATGCCAGCTGCCAGTCGATCAGGCGCATAGCGACCTCCGGGCCAAGGCGCCAGCCCCCAACTCACGGGCTTTGCCCAGCTCATCGAGCAACTCGGCGAACGGCGGGAAGTGGTCATCGCGCTCCAGCAAAGTGGCCACCGGCCCCAGGTGCTCCAGGGTCTGTTGAAACAGTTGCCACACCGGATCGCACACCGGATGGTCATGGGTATCGACCACGTAGTCGCCGTAGTCCATATGCCCGGCCAAATGCAGTTGGCGGATGCTCTGCGGCGGCAGGTTGCGAATAAAGGTCCAGGGGTCGAAGCCATGGTTACGCGAGCTGACATACACGTTGTTGACGTCCAACAGCAGCTCGCAACCGCTGAGGTGGCTCAAGGCGCTGAGGAATTCCCACTCGGTGAATTCATCGTCCTTGGATCGCACATAACTGGAGACGTTTTCCAGCACCAATGGCCGCTGCAACACATCTTGTACCTGCCGCACACGGGACGCGACGTGGCGCAGGCTTTCCCCGGTATAGGGCAGCGGCAACAAGTCATGCAGTTGATGGGCGTTGCCACGGCTCCAGCACAGGTGATCGGACACCCACGCCGGCTTGACCCGGTCGGCCAATTGCTTGAGTTGCTTGAGGTAATCCCTATCGAGGGCATGGGGCCCGCCGATCGACAGGGACACCCCATGCATCACCAACGGATAACGCTCGGCGATGGCGTCCAGGTAGTACAGGGCCTTGCCGCCCGGCACCAGATAATTCTCGGAGACGATTTCAAACCAGTCCACATCCGGCGACTGCTCGATAATCTGTTGATAGTAAGTGCTGCGTAATCCCAGGCCGTAGCCCAGGCAAGGAACCGATAGCGACATGACGAACTCCTGGAAAGTGTCCGCAGCGACGTGCACACCGCTGCGGGATCACGTATTCGCGGTTATTCGCCGACTTTGCCACCCGCCGCATCGCAGGCGGCCTTGGTCATGGCCTTGAAGCCATGGCCCTTGCAGACAGCCTGGCCTTTACAGGCGTTTTCGGCGGTCTTGCAGTCGTTCATGCCTTTGCAGGAGGTCACGCCATAGCAATGCACGTTCGCTTCATCGGCCGCCTGGACCTGGGTCGCGACACCGGCAAACATCGTGGCGGCAGCAATGGCCAGGGCAGCACCGGAAACGGCATTCTTGATATTCATTGTGGTATTCCTCATGGGTCTGTAGGGGGTCGGCTGAACGGTTTGTTCAGTCCCGACACAGCACTAGAGTGAGGTGCCTGAGAGGCGTTACAACGCTGTGAGAATTTTCGTGGTTTCCTGAGTCCTTGTAGGAACCATCACTAGTGCCCACCGCGATTTATCGTCACACTCACAGCAGATTTTTCGCGGGATCACGGACAAGGAAGCGTCACTCTCATGATTTCGATCTATCAGCTCAAACCGCGTTTTCAAAACCTGCTGCGGCCCCTGGTGCAGCGTCTGTATGACAACGGCACCACCGCCAACCAGATCACCGTGCTGGCCGGGGTCGTGTCGTTGCTGGTGGGCCTGCTGGTCGCGGGTTTCGCCCAGTACGCCTGGGTGTTCGTATTGATCCCGTTGTGGATGATCCTGCGCATGGCCCTCAATGCCATCGACGGCATGCTCGCCCGGGAGTTCGGCCAGCAATCACGCCTGGGCGCCTACCTCAATGAACTGTGCGATGTGATCGCCGACAGTGCGCTGATCCTGCCGTTTGCGCTGATCCCCGGGGCCAGCCTGGCGCCGGTGTTGCTGGTGACGCTGCTGGCGGTGTTCAGCGAATACGCCGGCGTGCTCGGGCCCATGGTCGGTGCCTCGCGGCGTTATGACGGCCCCATGGGCAAGAGTGATCGTGCATTTGTCCTCGGTGTGCTGGCCACCGGCGTGGCCCTGGGCTGGTTCGGCGCAGGCTGGGTCGATGGGGTGATGTGGCTGGTGGCTGCACTGCTCGCCTATACCCTGGTCAATCGAGTGCGCCAGGGCCTTAAAGAACAACCCGACATCTCCCCGACGGCATAAGGATCTTGCGATGCGCGAACAGCAACAGCACACCTTCAGCACCCATGATGGCGTAGAGCTTTTCTATCGGCATTGGCCCGCGACCACCGCCACCGGGCCCGAGCCACGCCAGGCGATCCTGCTGTTCCATCGGGGCCACGAGCATTCCGGGCGCATTGCACACCTGGTGGATGAACTGGACCTGCCGCACTTCGATTTCTTCGCCTGGGACGCCCGTGGCCACGGCCAGTCCCCCGGCGAGCGTGGCGACAGCCCAAGCTTTGCCACCAGCGCGCGGGATGTGCAGACCTTCTGCGACCATATCGGCAGCGCCTATGGCATCGCGCCAGACAACCTCGCCGTCATCGCCCAAAGCGTCGGCGCGGTGATCGCCGCCACCTGGGTCCATGACTACGCGCCGAACATCCGCGCCCTGGTGCTTGCCTCCCCGGCCTTCAAGGTCAAGCTCTACGTGCCCTTCGCCCGCCCGGGCCTGGCGTTGATGCGGCGCTTTCGCGGCAACTTTTTCGTCAACAGCTACGTCAAGGCCAAGTTCCTCAGCCATGACCCCGAGCGTGTCGCGTCCTATGACACTGACCCGCTGATCACCAAGGCGATCTCGGTGAATGTGCTGCTGGGCCTGTACGAAGCGGCCGACCGCGTAGTCGCCGATGCCCAGGCCATCCAGGTGCCGACCCAACTGCTGATCTCCGGCTCGGACTTTGTGGTGCATCGCAAACCCCAGCAACAGTTCTTCGAGCGCCTTGGCAGCCTGAAAAAGGAACTGCACATCCTCCCCGGCTTTTTCCACGACACCCTCGGCGAACGTGAGCGCGCCGTGGCGTTGGCCAGCGCCAGGCGTTTTATCCTGCAAAACTTTGCCCACCCGCTGGACCGCGCCAGCCTGCTGGATGCCGACAAGCTCGGCGCGACCTGCGCCGAATCCGAAGCCCTCGCCGCGCCGCTGCCGCGCAACTCGTTGCGCGACCTGTACTGGCGCATGACCCGCGCCAGCATGGGCCTGGGCCGCCAATTGTCCGAGGGGGTGAAGCTGGGCTTCGACACCGGTTTCGACTCGGGCAGCACCCTGGACTACGTGTACCGCAATACCCCCACCGGCAAGGGCGCGCTAGGGCGGATGATCGATACCAACTACCTGAACTCCATTGGCTGGCGCGGGATCCGCCAGCGCAAGCTGCATGCCGAAGAGTTGCTGCGCCTGGCCATGACCCAGCTGCGGGACGACGGGCGCGAGGTGCGTATCGTCGACATCGCCGCAGGGCACGGTCGGTACATTCTGGAAGCCTTGCAGGGCGTTTCCCCACTGCCGGAATCGATCCTGTTGCGCGACTACAGCGATATCAACGTGCACGACGGTGGCGCGCTGATTCGCGAGAAAGGCCTGGGGGATATTGCGCAGTTCGTCAAAGGCGATGCCTTCGACCGGGCCGACCTGGCGGCACTGGCGCCCAAGCCGACGCTGGCGGTGGTGTCCGGGCTGTATGAGCTGTTTGCCGACAACGCCATGGTCGCAGGTTCCCTCGCTGGCCTGGCCGAAGCCGTGGAGCCCGGTGGCTACCTGGTGTACACCGGCCAACCGTGGCACCCGCAACTGGAACTGATCGCCCGTGCCCTGACCAGCCATCGCCAGGGCCAGGCCTGGGTGATGCGCCGTCGCAGCCAGGCGGAAATGGATCAACTGGTGGCAGCGGCGGGCTTTCGCAAGATCACCCAGCGTGTGGATGAGTGGGGCATTTTCAGCGTATCGCTGGCGCAGAAGATCTGACCATGCGCGAACCGGGCCTCTTCAAACCCGCGTTGCTGTGGCTGCTGCTGTTGGCGCCGCTGTTTTTCAGCACCTACGGCTTTGCCACCTGGGTCACCAGCCAACGCAGCGATGTCGGCACGTTGGTGTTCGGCTGGGAAACCCATATGCCGTTCTGGGCCTGGACCATCGTGCCCTATTGGTCGATCGACCTGCTCTACGGTTTCTCCCTGTTGCTGCCCATCAGCCGCCATGAGCTCAAGCAACATGCCCTGCGCCTGCTCAGTGCCCAGGTGATTGCCGTGAGCTGCTTCCTGCTCTGGCCGTTGCGCTTCACCTTTGAACGCCCGGAAATGGACGGCGTGTTCGGCTGGCTGTTCGCGGTGCTGGCGGGGTTCGACAAACCGTTCAACCAGGCGCCGTCGCTGCATATCGCTTTGCTGGTGATCCTGTGGGTCATGTACCAGCGGCATAGCCAAGGCCTGTGGCGCTGGCTGGTGCATGGCTGGTTTGCGCTGATTGGTATCTCGGTGCTGACCACTTACCAGCATCACTTTATCGACTTACCCACAGGTGCCCTGGCCGGCTGGCTGTGTGTGTGGCTCTGGCCGGTGGATCATCCAAGCCCGCTGCTGAATGCGCGGCTGGCCAAAGACCCGAAACGCTGGCACCTGGGGCTGCGTTACGCACTGGGCGCCCTGGGGCTGGCGATAGCCGCCTTTACCGGGGGCGGCGCCTGGTTATGGCTGCTGTGGCCTGCCGTCGCGGTGTTGCTGGTGGCACTCAACTATTGGCTGCTGGGCGCCGCAGGCTTTCAGAAACACGCCGATGGCCGCCTCAGCCCGGCAGCACGCTGGCTGTATGCGCCTTATCTCGCGGCGGCGTGGCTCAACTCGCGGCTATGGACGCGCAAGCATCCGCAGCCAGACTGGGTTGTGGATAACGTGTGGCTGGGGCGGATTCCGACGCCAGCGCAGCTGAATTCATTCAGTGCCGTGGTCGATCTGTGTGCCGAACTGCCTGTTTATCCACAGGGCCGCGCATACCATGCCCTGCCCGTCCTCGACCTGACCGCCCCTACACCTGCGCAGTGCCTGGAAGCGGCCCAAGCCATTGAGCGCTTGCGCGAACACGGACCGTTGCTGGTGTGCTGCGCCCTTGGCTACTCCCGCAGCGCCAGCGCCGTGGCGGCCTGGCTGCTGCACAGCGGGCGCGCCAGCACAGTGGATGAAGCGCTGGCTATTATTCGTACAGCACGACCGGATGTGGTCCTGCACGCCAATCATCGTCAAGCCTTGGGAGCACTGCCTTATGCCCGCTGATATGCAACTCCAGGTGGTCGCCAGCCTGCTACGCCGAGGCCGCTCCCTGGATCAGTTATCCACAGGCCTGACCCTGCTCGGGGTGCTGTTTGGCCTGGCGCAATGGTTGATGGTCAGCATCACGCCGATCTGCCTGCTGCTGAGCCTGTGGATGATTATCCTCGGACTGCTGCAAAAGTACTGGGCACTACGGGTGGCCTTCGACGCCGATCTGTTTGCGCTGATGGCCAAGGACATAGAACGTACCGGCGAGCTGGACCAGACCCTACAGACCCTGGGCCTGCAACCCGCCAACCGCCCCAGCCGGCCCTGGACCGAACGCCGGCGTGGCGCCCTCAAGTTATTGCGCAAACAGGCTTACCTGCTGGGCGCGCAAGTGTTACTGACATTGGCCGTCATCCTGGCCAGCCCGTGGCTGCCCTTCGCCGGATAAGGAATCCTCATGCTCGAACCCCTGGTCGCGACCCTGATTACCTCCATGGCCCGCACAGTAACCGGCGCCCGCAGCCTGTGGCTGGGCTGCGCCCCGGAACCCGTGCAGCGCATCTATTTTGCCAACCACAGCAGCCACGGCGACTTCGTGCTGCTGTGGGCGTCGTTGCCGCAAAACCTGCGCAAAGCCACGCGCCCGGTGGCCGGCACCGACTACTGGAACAAGAGTGCACTGCGCCGCTACATCATCAACCGGGTGTTCAACGGCGTGCTGATCGACCGCGAACGCAAAGACCCTGTGGATAACCCGTTGCAACCGATGCTCGAAGCCCTGGAGCACGGCGACTCGCTGATCATATTCCCCGAAGGCACGCGCAACCTGGAAGATGGCCTGTTGCCTTTCAAGAGTGGCCTGTATCACCTGGCAAAAAGTTATCCACAGGCACAACTGATCCCGGTGTGGATCGCCAACCTCAACCGTGTGATGCCCAAGGGCCGTGTGCTGCCGCTGCCGCTGTTGTGCACCACCAGTTTTGGCGCACCGCTGCAGCTTGCAGACGGTGAAGACAAAACCCTGTTTCTCGCCCGCAGCCGCGACGCCCTGCTCGCCCTCGCCCCGGAGCATTCCTGACATGGATAGCCAAACCCTGATGTTGTTCGGCGGCATCGGCCTGATCCTGGTGCTCGCCTCGTTGATCGGCCTGATCCTCAAGCTGCGCACCCGTGGCACACCCAACGCGGTGATCGACAACCTCAACGCCCGCATCAATGCCTGGTGGGTGATGGTGGTGATGATCGGCATCGCCTTCTGGCTCGGCACCGGCGCGGTAATCCTGCTGTTCTACGCCGTATCGTTCTACGCCCTGCGCGAATTCCTCACCCTCACACCCACTCGCCGCAGCGACTACCCGGCGCTGGTCGCCGCGTTCTACCTGGCGCTGCCCCTGCAATACCTGCTGATCTATTTCGACTGGTACGGCCTGTTCTCGATCTTTATCCCGGTCTACGTGTTCCTGCTGCTGCCCATCCTGGCCTCGCTGGGCGGCGACAGCACACACTTCCTGGAACGGGCGTCGAAAGTGCAGTGGGGGCTGATGATCGCGGTGTTCTGCGTGTCCTTCGTCCCCGCCCTGCTGACCCTCGACATCGTCGGCTACGAGGGCCGCAACCTGCTGCTGATCGCCTACCTGGTGATCGTGGTGCAGCTCTCGGATGTATTGCAGTACGTGTGCGGCAAACTGTTCGGCAAACACAAGATCGCGCCCAACCTGTCACCGTCGAAAACCGTCGAAGGCTTTGTCGGCGGGATCCTGCTGTCCTCCCTGATCGGCGCAGCGCTGTGGTGGACCACCCCGTTCACCCCCTGGCAGTCCTTCCTGATTGCACTGCTGATCAACCTGCTGGGTTTTGCCGGCGGAATTGTGATGTCGGCGATCAAGCGCGACCGAGGCGTGAAGGACTGGGGACATATGATCGAAGGACACGGCGGGATGCTGGATCGGCTGGATTCGGTGTGTTTTGCGGCGCCGATTTTCTTTCATTTGGTGCGGTATTGGTGGACTTGAGTCACACCTGTCTAAAGGCTAACGGCGATCGAATGTGCGGGCTTGCTCACGAAAACGTAATGTCAGGCGCCATCTGTTCCAGGCTGTTCGGCATTACCCGCGTTATGTCTTAACATAGCCGGTTGCCGAAAGAACCGTCATGGCCATAGCCATGACAGGCTTCCATCCTTTTCGACTACAAATAAGTGTGCTGAAGATGAACAAGCCTTTCATTTCGCTGTGCCCTGAAATTACTCGGGCGCACGCGCTGACGCTAATGGATTGGTTGGAGGATGAGCGCGTCACCTGCTATCTGAGCGATTCGCGTCATGTCTCCCGCTCCATCGAGCAAGCCATCGATCGGACTCAATTGCCGATCCTGACCCATCTATTCAACCGGGGCGGGCGATTCTTCATGGCCTATGACCGGCATGACGCCCCGGTGGGCTTTGTCCGTCTAATCAAGACCGGCTCAGATTGCGAGATCGTCCTGGTCATCGGAGACAGCGACAAATGGGACCGCAACCTTGGCGCCCGCACGATCCGCGAAGGCATGAAACTGGCGTTCCTCGACATGCGGGCCAAGAAGCTCATCGCCAAGATCCACCCGGACAACGCGCGCTCGCTGAAAGCTTTTCTGCGCAGCGGCTTTGTGCTTGAGAGCGAAACGCCGACATTGAAATCATTTTCCATGACGGCGGGGCGCTACCTCCAGTTCTTGCGCGAAGGCGCCTTTGGCGACTCCACCAGGATCTACATCACTGAAATCGACAAGGCCAGGCTCGAGAGCCTGATCGCGCTCGAGCAAGGCCCAGCCGTTATTGACCTCGAACATGAGCTTGAGCGGGCCATTGTCGTCAAGCCGCAGCAGGTGGCGTGCAATGTCGTCACGATGAACTCCAGGACCTTGCTGCAGCTGGACGAAGAAGAGATCGAAGTGGCCTTGGTCTACCCTGAAGACGCCGACAGCAATGCAGGGAAGCATTCCGTGTATTCCGACATCGGCGCCGCCATCCTCGGCTATCAGGAAGGGGACGCCATCGACTGGCGGATTTCTGATCGGACCCGTCGGATTGAGATCAGGAAAGTGCTTTACCAGCCGGAGGCTGCGGGCGATTTCCACCTGTAGCTCAGTGTTCGTCCATCAGGCGCGAGGTGCCCCCAAAGGACGGTACCTCGTTTTCTGTGCCTGATGCGGACCGTCTGGGGCGACTGGCACAACGGCTATTCCTGCGGCCAGGCGCGCATCGCAGTATCGACCACCGAATACAGTTGTTCCCGGGGAACCTGGTCTCGAGCCTGGATGCTCAGGCCAAACAGGACAGTGGAATAGAACACCGCCAACTCTTCGATCCGCTCGACCGGCAATTCGCCATCAATTGCCCCTTGTTCCAGGCGCTGTCGAAACAACCGGACGGACTCCTTGCGCTGCTGGCACAGGGCATCTCGTACGGCCTTGCTCTCCGGGTTTCCGGACAAGGCTGCCAGCACAATCAGGCAGCCACGGGATTGCTGGTGGGTACAAAGCATGTCCACCGTTTCACGCAATAACCCGGCTATGCCTTCCCGGGCGGTGGCGGCGTTGCCCAGGGAGCCCTGGTGGTCCGGGCCATGCAAGAACAGGTAATGCGCCAGCGCCTCGCGAAACAGAACTTCCTTGTTGCCAAATGCCGAGTACAAGCTGGGAGTGCTGATGCCCATGGCGCCGGTCAGCAGTGTCAGGGATGCGCCGTCGTAGCCGTACTCCCAAAAAACCTCCATGGCCAAGGCCAGGGCCTTCTCCCTGTCAAAGGTCCGAGGTCTTCCGCGTATAGCCATCAGTAGCACCCTCTAAATATATAAATATCGATCGATACAAATATACTTGACGCCGATCTTTTTTCAATTAGCATAGCGATCACTACGTAAATCGGCGATGCCCCGCCTTGCGCTAACCGCTCCAGAGGGCACTGGATTCCATCGAGGGTATTATCGTGTTGCTACCCATTTCATTGCTCGCCTCGGCAGCCTTTACCATTGTCACCACCGAATTCCTGATCATCGGCCTGCTTCCGCCGATGGCACGGGACCTGGGGATCAGCATTTCCCAGGCTGGGTTGCTGGTAAGCCTTTTCGCTTTTTCCGTCGCCATTTTTGGTCCTTTCCTCACCGCTGCCTTGAGCCATGTCGAACGCAAGCGATTATTCGTCGGTTGCCTGCTGATCTTTGCGGTGTCGAATGCAGTAGCCGCGTCAGCCAATAACCTTTGGGTCATGGCGCTCGCGCGTTTTTTCCCGGCCCTGGCGTTGCCGGTGTTCTGGGCCATGGCCAGTGAAGCGGCAGCCCAACTGGCCGGGCCAGCAAAGGCGGGAAGGGCCGTATCGTGGGTGTTTTTTGGTGTGGTAGCGGCCACTGTGCTGGGTATACCTCTCGGCACCTTGATCTCGGATGCCTGGGGTTGGCGGACTGCGTTCGCGATCCTGGCAGTGATGTCCTTCGCCAAGGCCATTCTGTTGCTGTTGCTGCCGCGCATGGAGGGGCATGCCGTCCTGTCGATGCGTCAGCAGGTCCGGGTGTTGCGCAGTCCCTCGGTGCTTGGGCATCTGCTGCTGTCGCTGCTGGTTTTTACCGCGATGTTCACCACCTACACCTATCTGGCCGACATTCTCGAACGCCTCGCCGGCTTCAATGGTGCGCTTGTCGGCTGGACGCTCATGGGGTTTGGCCTGGTGGGGCTGATTGGCAACTGGCTGGGAGGCAAGTTCGTGGACCATAGCCCGTTGGGCGCGACGCTGGTGTTTGCCCTGATGATGGCGGTCGGCTTGAGTTCATTGACGCTGGTCATCCATGACGCCTGGATGCTGATGGCCAGCCTGGTGGTGTGGGGCGTTGCCCAGGCGGCCCTGTTTATCGTCGGGCAAGTAAGGGTCATGAAGTCCGCGCCACAAGCGCCGGCCTTCGCGGCCTCCCTGAATGTATCGGCTTGCAATGTGGGGATCGGTCTAGGGGCCGTGGCCGGGGGGCTGGTGATAAAGAGTGGCGGGTTGTCTCTGCTCGGTTGGGTAGGGGCTGCACTGAGCCTGGTGGCCGCGGTGGTTGCGCTGCTGCTTTTCGTCCTGTCGGATGACAAAAAGCCAGGTGTATCGACGGTTACTGTCAATATCGGACATTGATAAAAGAGTCATTGACTGGAACCCGTCAAGTTGTCGGTTCGATAAGGCAATAAATATAGGGAGCGACAAGTGTCTGTTGCAGCATTGGTCGGTCGTGTCGTTGGCGCTACAAACTTTCTGATACTGAAAGTTTTCAATTAAACACTAAAGAGGAAGTTCCATGAAAACATCTATTAAGGGTGTGCTGGCTGCTGTCGCCTTGAGTTTTTCAGGATGGGCCCTGGCGGAAACCGAGTTTCCGCTGCCGCCGGGATTTAAAAGTGAGTACAAGGAAGTCGATGGCGTGAAGATGCATTACGTTACCGGTGGCAGTGGCCCCCTGGTCATGCTGGTGCATGGCTTTGGCCAGACCTGGTACGAATGGCATCAATTGATGCCTGAACTGGCGCGCAACTTCACGGTGGTCGCTCCCGATCTTCCTGGGCTAGGGCAGTCCGAGCCGCCCAAGGCTTACTCCGGGGAGGACGTAGCACCCTATTTGTACAAGCTCGCTAAAAACTTCAGCCCGGATAAGCCTTTTAATCTTGTCGCCCATGACATTGGTATCTGGAACACGTATCCGATGGTGGTCAAGAACCAGGCAGATATTGCCAAACTGGTCTATATGGAAGCCCCCATTCCAGATGCCAAAGCCTATGACTTTCCGGCCTTCACGCCCGAAGGCGAGTCGCTGGTCTGGCACTTCAGCTTCTTCGCGGCCAATGGGAAGCTGGCTGAAACCCTGATCACCGGCAAGGAAAAGTTCTTTCTCAGTCATTTCATCAAGTCCCACGGTACGAATACGAGTGTGTTCACCGAGAAGTTGCTGGACCTGTATGCCAAGTCTTATTCCAAGCCACATAGCCTGAATGCCTCCTTTGAATACTATCGGGCCCTGAACAAGAGCATTGAACAAAACATCAAGTTGTCGAAAACCAAGTTGACGATGCCGACCATGGCGCTAAGCGGTGGTGGTCACGGTGGTATGGGGCAGTTTCAGATCGATCAGATGAAAGAATATGCAAATGATGTAGAGGGCCACATTCTTCCTGGCTGTGGCCACTGGTTGCCAGAAGAGTGCGCGGCGCCCATGAATGAGTTGGTGGTGAAGTTTCTTAATAAGAAATAAACAATCTGTTCGTTCGCCGCAAAGTTTTATCCAAGAGAAGGCTGTTGTTGCTTCGGGAGATGTATTCAAGCATGAAAAAGTTGATCTCAATAACTGGAGAGTTCCCATGAGTAAAAAATTGACCGGTAAGCGAGTCCTGGTCACGGGGGGTAGTCGTGGTATTGGAGCCGCCATTGTGCTGCGGCTTGCCGAAGAAGGTGCCGATGTAGCATTGACCTATGTGAGTCAACGCGAAAGCGCGGAAAAGACGGCCACGCTTGCCCGTGAACGGGGTGTCAGGGCCGTGGTCATCCAGGCCGACAGCGCCGAGCCGCAGAGTGTCATCGCGGCGGTCGAACAGACGGTCGCTGCCCTGGGCGGTATCGATATCCTGGTGAACAACGCCGGGGTGGCTGTGATAGCACCTATCGAGCATCTTTCCCTGGAGAGTTTCGATCAGGTCCTGGCGGTCAATGTCCGCGCGGTCTTCGTCGCCACTCAGGCGGCAATCAAGCACATGCCCGAGGGTGGCCGTGTGATCAATATCGGCAGTTGCAATGCCGAGCGCATGCCTTTCCAGGGGGGCGCGGCTTATGCCATGAGCAAGTCCGCCCTGGTCGGCCTGGTCAAAGGACTGGCCCGCGACCTGGGGCCCCGAGGTATTACGATCAACAACGTCCAGCCCGGTCCGGTGGCTACGGACATGAACCCCGAGGATGGCGAGTTCTCAGGGTTCATGAGAGAGCAAATGGCCTTGGATCGTTTCAGTCGCCCAGAGGAAATAGCGGCGTTTGTGGCATACCTGGCAGGCGAGGAGTCCGGTTTTATCACTGGAGCAAGCCTGACCATCGATGGTGGGTTCACCGCTTGATCGAGGGTGTCGTCCTGGTCCCTGCGATGCGCAAGCGGCTCTCGCCTCCGTAGCGGGGGGAGCTTAACGGCGCCGCCACGTTTGCGGCGCCTTCAACGTTCCCTGCGAAGGCGCCAGCGACAGATTCGTAGTTTCAGCCCTTTCTCATGACCGGTAGACGTTACTCAACCGTCACCGACTTGGCCAAATTACGCGGCTGGTCAACGTCGGTGCCCTTGAGCACGGCCACGTAATACGACAGCAGCTGCAGCGGGATGGTGTAGAGGATCGGCGACAGGGTGTCGTGGATGTGCGGCATGTTGATGACGTGGGTGCCTTCGCCGTTGGTCATGGCGGCCTTTTCGTCGGCGAACACGATCAGTTGGCCGCCACGGGCACGTACTTCCTGCAGGTTGGACTTGAGCTTCTCCAGCAGTTCGTTGTTCGGCGCCACGGTGACCACGGGCATGTCGTCGTCCACCAAGGCCAATGGACCGTGCTTGAGTTCACCGGCCGGGTAGGCTTCGGCGTGGATATAGGAGATTTCCTTGAGTTTCAGGGAGCCTTCCATCGCCACTGGGTATTGCGCGCCACGGCCGAGGAACAGGGTGTGGTTCTTGTCGGCAAACAGCTCGGCGACTTTCTCTACGGTGCTGTCCATGGCCAGGGCTTCGCCCAGGCGGGTGGGCAGGCGGCGCAGTTCTTCGACCAGGGTGGCTTCCACGCCTGCGGCCAATGTGCCGCGCACCTGGCCCAGGGACAGGGTCAGCAGCAGCAGCCCCACCAATTGGGTGGTGAAGGCCTTGGTGGAGGCTACGCCGATTTCGCGGCCGGCCTGGGTCAGCAGGGTCAGGTCGGACTCACGCACCAGGGAGCTGATGCTCACGTTGCAGATCGCCAGGCTCGCCAGGTAGCCCAGTTCTTTGGCATTGCGCAGGGCAGCCAGGGTGTCGGCGGTCTCGCCGGACTGGGAGATGGTGACGAACAGGGTATCGGGCTGCACTACCACCTTGCGGTAGCGGAACTCGCTGGCCACTTCGACCTGGCACGGGATGCCGGCCAGCTCTTCGAGCCAGTAACGCGCGACCATGCCGGCGTGGTAGCTGGTGCCACAGGCGACGATCTGCACATTGCGCACTTTGGCGAACAGCTCGGCGGCTTGCGGACCGAACGCATTAACCAGTACTTGCTTGTCGACAAGGCGACCTTCCAGGGTGCGCTGCACCACGACCGGTTGCTCGTGGATTTCCTTGAGCATGAAGTGGCGGAACGCGCCCTTGTCGGCGGCTTCGGCACCATCGCGGTACTGCACCGCTTCGCGCTCGACGGAGTTGCCGTTGACGTCCCAGATCGCCACGCTTTCACGGCGGATATCGGCGATATCGCCTTCTTCCAGGTACATGAAGCGGTCGGTGACCTGGCGCAGGGCCAGTTGGTCGGAGGCGAGGAAGTTTTCCCCCAGGCCCAGGCCGATCACCAGCGGGCTGCCACTGCGGGCGGCAACCACGCGGTCCGGTTGGCTGGCGCTGATCACCGCCAGGCCGTAGGCGCCATGCAGCTCCTTGACCGTGGCCTTGAGGGCGGTGGTCAGGTCGCTGTGGTCCTTGAGCTTGTGGTTGAGCAGGTGGGCGATAACTTCAGTGTCGGTGTCCGAGGTAAAGACGTAACCCTGGCCCTTGAGTTGTTCGCGCAGCACTTCGTGGTTTTCGATGATGCCGTTGTGCACCACCGCAATATCACCGGAGAAGTGTGGGTGCGCATTGCGCTCGCACGGTGCACCGTGGGTCGCCCAGCGGGTGTGGGCGATGCCCAGGCGGCCCGCCAGGGGCTCACCGGCCAGGGCCTGTTCCAGTTCGCTGACCTTGCCTGGACGACGCATGCGCTCAAGCTTGCCCGCGTTGCTGAAGACCGCCACGCCGGCACTGTCGTAGCCACGGTATTCCAGGCGCTTGAGGCCTTCGAGCAAAATGGCGGTAACGTTTCGTTCAGCGACTGCGCCTACAATTCCACACATGGTTTCTCTCCTAGATGACTGCCGCGCAAATCAGCGTAATGCCGCGGGCTTGAATCTGGTCGCGGGCCTCAAGCGGCAGGCGATCATCAGTAATAAGGGTATGGACGCTGCTCCAGGGCAGTTCCTGGTTGGGGATCTTGCGGCCAATCTTGTCGGACTCGACCATCACCACTACTTCACGGGCAACTTCGGCCATCACGCGGCTCAGGCCCAGCAATTCATTGAAGGTGGTGGTGCCGCGCTGCAGGTCGATGCCGTCGGCGCCGATGAACAGTTGGTCGAAGTCATAAGAGCGCAGCACCTGTTCGGCCACCTGCCCCTGGAACGAGTCCGAATGCGGGTCCCAGGTGCCCCCGGTCATCAACAGCACCGGCTCATGCTCCAGTTCACTCAGGGCACTGGCCACATGCAGGGAGTTGGTCATCACCACCAGGCCGGGCTGATGGCCCAGTTCGGGGATCATCGCGGCGGTGGTGCTGCCGCTGTCGATGATGATCCGTGCATGTTCACGCAGGCGTTTGACCGCCGCCCGGGCAATGGCGCGCTTGTGCACGGAAATGGGCTGGGCAGGATCGCCCACCAGCTCCTGGGGCATGGTGATTGCGCCACCGTAGCGGCGCAGCAGCAAGCCGTTGCTTTCCAGGGCGGCGAGGTCCTTGCGGATGGTCACTTCGGAGGTCTCGAAACGCTTGGCCAATTCATCCACGCTCACTTCACCCTGCTCGGTGAGCAAGGTGAGGATGTTGTGGCGTCGTTGTGGTGTATTTCGTTTCGACATGGTGATGATAAGTTTCGTTCCGAAAGATAACGAAGGCAATCAAAACCTATTGGCGGGAAGTCGTCAAGCGGCCGAATGAAATTTTGTTAAGGCCCCGATCAAAAAATGTGGGAGCTGGCTTGCCTGCGATAGCGGTGTATCAGTCGATGAAAACGTGACTGAAATATCGCTATCGCAGGCAAGCCAGCTCCCACATGGATGGGTGGTGCCTGGGAGGTTGTGGATAACTCAGGTCTTTTTGATTTTGACCGGGCGTTTCCAGCCGTCGATGTTGCGTTGGCGGGCCCGGGCCACACCCAGCTGCAAGTTATCCACATCCTGATTGATGGTGGAGCCAGCAGCCGTGCTGGCACCATCGCCCACTTTCACTGGGGCAACCAGCGAGTTGTTGGAGCCGATGAATACATCTTCACCCAGCACGGTCTGGTGCTTGTTGGCGCCATCGTAGTTGCAGGTGATGGTACCGGCGCCGATGTTGGTGCGCGCACCGATAACGGCATCGCCCAGGTAAGTCAGGTGACCAGCCTTGGCGCCCTCGCCCAGGTGGGCATTTTTCAGCTCAACAAAGTTACCCACATGGGCCCTGGCGCCCAGCACGCTTCCAGGACGCAACCGTGCGAACGGCCCGGCATCGCTGCCCTCGCCCATCACAGCGCCCTCTAAGTGACTGTTGGCCTTGACCACCACGCCTTTGCGCAGGGTGCTGTCCTTGATCACGCAGTTCGGACCAATCACCACGTCGTCTTCGATAATTACGCGGCCTTCGAGAATCACGTTGATATCGATCAGCACGTCACGGCCCACGGTAACCTCACCGCGTACGTCGAAACGCGCCGGGTCACGCAGTGTCACGCCCTGCGCCATCAGGCGGCGGCCTTCGCGCAGCTGGTAGTGACGCTCCAGTTCCGCCAGTTGCTTGCGGTCGTTGGCGCCCTGCACTTCCATCGGGTCGTGGGGCTGCTCGGTGGCGACCAGCAGGCCGTCGCTGACGGCCATCTCGATGACGTCGGTGAGGTAGTACTCGCCCTGGACATTGTTATTCGACAAGCGACTCATCCAGTCTGCCAGGTGAGCCGCCGGCACCGCGAGAATCCCGGTATTGCCTTCGGTTATCGCCCGCTGGGCCTCGCTGGCATCTTTATGCTCGACGATGGCGGCAACCTTGCCGTCGGCATCACGCACGATGCGGCCATAACCGGTGGGGTCGTCCAGTTCGACGGTAAGCAGGCCCATCTGGCCCGGCACTACGTGCTTGAGCAAGCGCTGCAGGGTTTGCACTTCGATCAGCGGCACATCCCCGTAGAGGATCAGCACGGTGTCGGCCTTGATGAACGGCACGGCTTGCGCGGTGGCATGACCGGTACCCAGTTGCTTGTCCTGCAATACGAAATTCAAGTCAGCGGCTGCCAGACGCTCACGCACCGCATCGGCACCGTGGCCAATCACTACGTGGATACGCTGTGGGTCCAGTTGCCGGGCGCTGTGGATAACATGGCCCAGCATGGAGTTACCCGCAACCGGGTGCAGTACCTTGGGCAGGGCAGAACGCATGCGGGTGCCCTGGCCAGCGGCGAGAATGACGATTTCAAGAGACATGAATGGCTACCAATCCTGGGCGGTCCGGCTTCAGACCAAAGAAGTGTTTTGCAAAAAAAGAAAAAGGGTAGCCGAGGCTACCCTTTTTAATCAATCGCGCATGAAGCATGACGGCTTGGCCGCTTACTTCTTGCGGATCTGCTGGAGCGTGCGCAGCTGGGCTGCAGCCTCGGCCAGACGTACAGCAGCAGCGCTGTAGTCGAAGTCCGCACCTTTTTCGTGCAGAGCCTTCTCGGCAGCCTTGACGGCTTCCTGAGCGGAGGCTTCATCCAGGTCGCCAGCACGTTGCACGGTGTCGGCAAGAACCTTGACCATGTTCGGCTGAACTTCGAGGAAACCGCCAGAGATGTAGAACACCTCCTTTTCCCCGCCCTGCTTGGTCAGAGTAATCGGACCGGGCTTCAAGCTGGTGATCAGCGGTGTGTGGCCCAAGGCAATACCCAGGTCACCCAACTCGCCGTGTGCAATTACCATCTCTACCAGACCGGAGAAGATTTCCCCTTCCGCGCTGACGATATCGCAATGGACTGTCATAGCCATCTGATTGCCTCAACCTGATGAGCGCCCGTTGCCGGGCGCCTGGATTACAGTTTCTTGGCTTTCTCGATCGCTTCTTCGATGCCGCCGACCATGTAGAACGCTTGTTCTGGCAGGTGGTCGTAGTCACCGTTGAGGATGCCTTTGAAGCCAGCAATGGTGTCTTTCAGGGAAACGTATTTACCCGAGGCACCGGTGAAGACTTCAGCCACGAAGAACGGCTGCGACAAGAAGCGCTGGATCTTACGAGCGCGGGATACCAACTGCTTGTCGGTTTCCGACAGCTCGTCCATACCCAGGATCGCAATGATGTCCTTCAGCTCTTTGTAACGCTGCAGCACGTACTGAACGCCGCGAGCGGTGTCGTAGTGCTCCTGGCCGATCACGTTCGGGTCCAGCTGGCGCGAAGTCGAGTCCAGTGGATCGACCGCTGGGTAGATACCCAGGGAAGCGATGTCACGGGACAGTACGACGGTGGCGTCCAAGTGGGCGAAGGTGGTCGCAGGCGATGGGTCGGTCAAGTCATCCGCAGGTACGTATACCGCTTGGATCGAAGTGATCGAACCTTCCTTGGTCGAAGTGATACGTTCTTGCAGAACGCCCATCTCTTCAGCCAGGGTCGGCTGGTAACCTACTGCCGAAGGCATACGGCCCAGCAGTGCGGATACTTCAGTACCGGCCAGGGTGTAACGGTAGATGTTGTCGACGAACAGCAGAACGTCGTTACCTTCGTCACGGAACTTCTCGGCCATGGTCAGGCCAGTCAGTGCGACGCGCAGACGGTTACCCGGCGGCTCGTTCATCTGACCGTAGACCAGTGCCACTTTGTCCAGAACGTTGGAGTCCTTCATCTCGTGGTAGAAGTCGTTACCCTCACGGGTACGCTCACCCACACCGGCGAACACGGAATAACCGCTGTGCTCGATGGCGATGTTACGGATCAGTTCCATCATGTTTACGGTCTTGCCTACACCGGCACCACCGAACAGACCGACTTTACCGCCCTTGGCGAACGGGCAAACCAGGTCGATAACCTTGATGCCGGTTTCCAGCAGGTCGTTGCCGCCCGCTTGCTCGGCGAACGAAGGTGCTGGACGGTGAATGCCCCAGCGCTCTTCGGTATCGATCGGGCCAGCTTCGTCAATCGGGTTGCCCAGTACGTCCATGATCCGGCCCAGGGTCGCTTTACCGACCGGTACGGAAATGGCAGCGCCAGTGTCGACAACGTCCAGACCGCGCTTCAAGCCTTCGGTGGAACCCATCGCAATGGTACGAACTACGCCGTCGCCCAGCTGCTGCTGAACTTCCAGAGTAGTTTCCGCGCCTTGTACTTTCAGCGCGTTGTAGATGCTCGGTACGCTGTCGCGTGGGAATTCCACGTCGATAACGGCGCCGATGATTTGAACGATACGTCCGCTACTCATAGCTGGATCCTCTGAATATTTGAACCGTTAAACCGCGGCAGCGCCGCCGACGATTTCCGAGATCTCTTGGGTGATCGCAGCCTGACGCGCCTTGTTGTAGATCAGCTGCAAATCGCTGATCAGATCACCGGCGTTGTCGGTAGCGTTTTTCATCGCGATCATCCGCGCCGCTTGTTCAGCTGCGTTGTTCTCGACCACCGCCTGGTACACCTGCGACTCCACGTAGCGCACCATCAAGCCGTCAAGCAGCTCTTTGGCGTCTGGTTCGTAGAGGTAGTCCCAGTGGTGCTTGAGTTCCTGATCCGGGGTCGCCACCAGTGGAATCAATTGCTCCACGGTTGGCTGCTGGGTCATGGTGTTGATGAACTTGTTGGATACCACGGACAGGCGGTCAATCCGGCCTTCCAGGTACGCATCCAGCATCACCTTCACACTGCCGATCAAGTCATTGATCGACGGCTCTTCACCCAGGTGGCTGATAGCTGCAACGACGTTACCGCCGAAGTTGCGGAAAAAGGCCGCACCCTTGCTACCAACAACACACAGATCAATCTCGACGCCGTTTTCGCGGTTTACCGCCATGTCCTTGACCAGGGCCTTGAACAGGTTGGTATTCAAACCACCGCACAAACCACGGTCACTGCTCACTACCACATAACCTACACGCTTGACGGCGCGTTCGATCATGAACGGGTGGCGGTATTCCGGGTTGGCGTTGGCCAGATGCCCAATTACCTGGCGGATACGCTCCGCATAAGGACGGCTAGCCGACATGCGCATTTGTGCCTTGCGCATTTTGCTGACCGCCACTTTCTCCATGGCGCTGGTAATTTTTTGCGTGCTTTTGATGCTCGCAATCTTACTGCGAATCTCTTTTGCGCCTGCCATGTAACACCTATCAGGTTAGCAAGCGGGAGCCTTGCGGCTCCCGCTGCGGCTTACCAGGTTTGGGTGGCCTTGAACTTCTCGATACCGGCCTTCAGGCCAGCGTCGATTTCGTCATTGAAGTCACCCTTCACGTTGATCTTGGCCATCAAATCGGCATGATCTCGGTTGAAGTAAGCAATCAGCGCTTGTTCAAAGCTGCCGACCTTGGCGATTTCGACGTCAGTCAGGAACCCACGCTCAGCGGCATACAGCGACAGCGACATGTCAGCGATCGACATTGGCGCGTATTGCTTCTGCTTCATCAGCTCGGTAACGCGCTGACCATGCTCAAGTTGCTTACGGGTCGCTTCGTCCAGGTCAGAAGCGAACTGGGCGAATGCCGCCAGTTCACGGTACTGAGCCAGAGCGGTACGGATACCACCGGAGAGCTTCTTGATGATCTTGGTCTGAGCGGCACCACCCACACGGGATACCGAAACACCGGCGTTCACAGCAGGACGGATCCCGGAGTTGAACATGGCCGATTCCAGGAAGATCTGACCGTCGGTGATGGAAATCACGTTGGTCGGAACGAACGCAGAAACGTCGCCAGCCTGGGTTTCGATGATCGGCAGTGCGGTCAGGGAACCGGTTTTGCCGGTCACTGCGCCGTTGGTGAACTTCTCTACGTACTCTTCGGAAACGCGGGATGCGCGCTCCAGCAGACGGGAGTGGAGATAGAACACGTCGCCTGGGTAGGCTTCACGGCCTGGTGGACGGCGCAGCAGCAGGGAAATCTGGCGGTAAGCCACTGCTTGCTTGGACAGATCGTCATAAACGATCAGCGCGTCTTCACCGCGGTCGCGGAAGAATTCACCCATGGTGCAACCGGAGTACGGTGCCAGGAATTGCAGCGCAGGAGATTCCGAAGCACTGGCAGCCACGATGATCGTGTTGGCCAGGGCGCCGTTTTCTTCCAGCTTGCGAACCACGTTGGCGATGGTCGATTGTTTCTGACCGATCGCGACGTAGACGCAGAAAATGCCGCTGTCTTTCTGGTTGATGATCGCGTCAATCGCCAGAGCGGTCTTACCGATCTGACGGTCACCGATGATCAGCTCACGCTGGCCACGGCCGACTGGGATCATGGCATCGACAGCCTTGTAGCCAGTCTGTACAGGCTGGTCTACCGACTTACGCCAGATCACGCCTGGAGCAACTTTCTCGACCGCGTCGGTCTCGGTGTTGCCCAGTGGACCTTTACCGTCAACAGGGTTACCCAGTGCGTCGACAACGCGACCCAGCAGTTCCTTACCCACCGGAACTTCGAGGATGCGGCCTGTGCACTTGGCACTCATGCCTTCAGCCAGACTGGTGTACGCGCCCAATACAACGGCACCTACGGAGTCTTGCTCCAGGTTGAGGGCCATACCGTAGACGCCGCCCGGAAACTCGATCATCTCGCCGTACATTACGTCGGCCAGACCGTGAATCCGCACGATGCCGTCAGATACGCTGACGACAGTGCCTTCGTTACGGGCTTGGGAGGTCACATCGAGCTTGTCGATGCGGCCCTTGATAATTTCACTTATTTCGGAAGGATTGAGTTGCTGCATTGCTCTGCTGCCCCTTCAAACTCAAGATTTCAATGCTTCGGCAAGATTCGCGAGTTTGCCGCGAATCGAGCCATCGATAACCAGGTCGCCGGCGCGAATGACAACACCCCCAATAAGGGATGGGTCTTCCGCAACTTGCAGGCGCACTTCCCGGTCGAGTCGTGCACTGAGAACCTTGGCGAGTTTGTCTTGCTGTTCTTGGTTCAATGCAAAAGCACTGGTCACTTCAACGTCTACCGACTTCTCTTGCTCGGCCTTGTACAGGTCGAACAGAGCGGCAATCTCCGGCAAAAGCGGGAGACGGTCGTTTTCGGCAACGACGTGGATGAAGTTCTGCACTTTCACATCAAACTTGTCGCCGCACACGTCAATAAACGTGGCGGCCTTGTCTGCGCTCGTCAGTCGCGGGGCCTTGAGCACGCGCTGCATGGTGTCGTCTTGCGACACTGCTGCAGCCAGGCCGAGCATGGCTGACCAAGAGGCCAGCTGCTGGTGGGCCTGGGCGTGCTCGAAGGCTGCCTTAGCGTAAGGTCGGGCCAACGTGGTCAATTCTGCCATGATCGCCCTCGCTTAAATTTCAGCAGCCAGTTTGTTTACCAGCTCCGCGTGCGCGTTTTGATCGATTGTGGCACCCAGGATCTTCTCAGCACCGCCGACGGCCAGAGCACCCAGTTGGGCACGCAGCGCATCTTTGACACCATTGAGTTCCTGTTCGATCTCGGCCTGAGCCTGAACCTTCACACGGTCAGCGTCGATACGGGCTTTTTCAACAGCCTCTTCAACAATCTGGTTACCGCGTTTCTTGGCTTGCTCAATGATTTCAGCTGCCTGAGCCTTCGCTTCGCGCAGTTGCTGACCCGCTTTATCTTGGGCCAACTCCAGGTCGCGAGCTGCTCGTGCGGCAGCGTCCAGTCCATCCGCGATCTTCTTCTGACGTTCGTGCAAAGCCGCGATGACCGGAGGCCATACGAACTTCATGCAGAAAACAACAAAAATCAAGAACGCTAAGGACTGACCAATAATGGTTGCATTAATGTTCACGCCAATACCTCGCTCGTTCGTTGCACAACACACCAATCACTCGAAAAAACGAGTGATTAACCGGCGAGTTGACCAACGAAGGGGTTCGCGAAGGTGAAGAACAGAGCGATACCAACACCGATCATGGTCACGGCGTCGAGCAGGCCGGCAACGATGAACATTTTAACTTGCAGCATTGGAACCATTTCTGGCTGACGCGCTGCGCCTTCCAGGAACTTGCCGCCCAACAGGCCGAAACCAATGGCAGTACCCAGGGCGCCCAGGCCGATCAACAGTGCAACAGCGATAGCGGTTAGACCAACTACAGTTTCCATCTTTCCTCCCGACTTTTACGTCGTATGGTTTAGGTTTTTTAGATTTTAAAGCGGTAAAACAAATCGTTTCATAGCCCTTGGGGGCCACCTTCCCGTTTCACCGGGAAGGACATCAGACTAGTCGAGACTGGTCTTAATGGTTCTCTTCGTGCGCCATCGACAGGTAGACGATGGTCAGCATCATGAAGATAAACGCCTGCAGGGTGATGATCAGGATGTGGAACACAGCCCACGCCCACTGCAGAACAATGCCCAGGCCGCTAAGCCAGAGCAGGCCGCTGCCGAACATCACAGCGATCAGGATGAACACCAGCTCGCCGGCATACATGTTGCCGAACAGTCGCAGGGCCAGGGAAATTGGCTTGGCGATCAGGGTGACGAATTCCAGCAGGAAGTTCACCGGGATCAGCAGGGCTTGAACGAAAATGTTCTTGCTGCCGAACGGGTGCAGGGTCAGTTCGCCGATGAAGCCGCCGATGCCCTTGATCTTGATGCTGTAGAAAATGATCAACGCGAATACCGACAGGGCCATGCCCAGGGTCGCGTTCGGGTCAGTGGTCGATACCGCGCGGAATGGAATGTGCGGGTCGCCGGAGATCAGGATGGCCAACTGAGGAATCCAGTCCACCGGGATCAGGTCGACGGCGTTCATCAGGAACACCCAGACGAAGATGGTCAGTGCCAGCGGTGCAATTACCGGGCTACGGCCATGGAAGCTGTCTTTCACGCTGCCATCGACGAATTCGACCAATACTTCAACGAAGTTCTGCAAGGCACCTGGCTGACCGGAAGTCGCCTTCTTTGCCGCCATGCGGAAAATCAGGACGAAGATCAGACCCAATGCGACCGACCAGCCCAGAGTATCCAGGTGGAAAGCCCAGAAGCCCATTTCTTTGGCCTCTGCTGCGGAGTGGGCAAAGCCCCAGCCGCCGTTGGGAAGCTGACCGAAGGTCAGGTTCTGCAAGTGGTGCTGGATATAGCCCGAAGCGGTTGTTTCTGCCATGGTTGCCTCAAACGCCCTAAGGTTTCGAAAGTCTTGTTTTCATTAGCAGGGGAGCGAACCAGCTGACCAGTTGGGTCAACACGAAGACGCCAAATACAGCCAGCGGCGCCAATGGCTTCACACCTGCAAAGGTCAGTGCAAACAGCACTGCCGTCAAAATCAGTTTCCCTGCCTCGCCGGCATAAAAGGACCGGACGATAGCCTGGGCTGCCCGGGCGCCGGAAAACCGAAAGGCCCTGTGAGCAAAATACATATTGGGCAGCAAGGCTATCAGGCCTCCGCAGAGTCCTGAATATCCGGCTACGACCCCATGCCAGTACCAAAGCGCCAATGCAGCGATCAGCAAAATGACAAATTGGGCCAATAAAACCGGAAAAACAGCCAAGCGATGGAACGGCAACGTGTTTGGCGTGCGGGTTTCCATCACTCTTGCTCCTCAATGGTCGGCTGCCGGAAATCAATAACTTGGCATAATTTGTGCCGACAAAATGCGCGCAGAGTATAGGGGCGGTTCAGCCCCTATTCAACTGCCAGGTAGTGATTTCCGACTGCGCGCTACATAAGCAAATGTTTCAGCGGATGTGGGAAAGAACGCCCTGAAGCTCATCGAGGGAGTTATATCCGATAACCAATTGCCCTTTGCCCTTCTTGCCGTGGCGAATCTGTACCGCAGAGCCCAGCCGCTCGGCCAGGCGCTGCTCCAGGCGCGCAATATCCGGATCAGTCTTGGTGGTTTCGACCGGCGCAGGTTTACCACTGAGCCACTGACGCACCAGGGCCTCGGTCTGACGAACGGTGAGACCTCGTGCGACAACGTGTCGCGCCCCTTCAACCTGTTGATTTTCCGGCAAACCGAGCAAAGCACGGGCATGACCCATTTCCAGGTCGCCGTGGGACAGCATGGTCTTGATCACTTCCGGCAGCGCGATCAGGCGCAGCAGGTTGGAAACCGTGACACGGGATTTGCCCACCGCGTCGGCCACTTCTTGCTGGGTCAGCTTGAATTCCTGCTGCAAGCGCTGCAGGGCAATGGCTTCTTCGATGGGATTGAGGTCTTCGCGCTGGATATTCTCGATCAGCGCCATGGCGATGGCCGTTTCATCCGGCACATCGCGCACCATCGCCGGGATGGTTTCCTGGCCAGCCTGCTGGCTGGCGCGCCAGCGGCGTTCTCCGGCGATGATTTCAAACCGGCCGCCACCAATGGGGCGTACGACAATCGGCTGCATCACGCCCTGGGCCTTGATCGAGTTCGCCAACTCCTCCAGCGCCTGCGGGTCCATGTCCCGGCGCGGCTGGTACTTGCCACGCTGGATCAGGTCCAGGGGCAAGTGTTGCAGCTCACGGGAGTCGGCCTGCACCGCCTGTTCTTCCAGCGAAGTGACAGTCGGACCACTCAGCAGTGCATCCAGTCCACGTCCGAGACCTCGTTTCTTGACGGCCATGGGGATTCCTTAAGTTGGCTGGGCTGCAGCGGTGCGTGAATGACGGCGTTGGCGACGAACCATCTCGCCGGCCAGCGCCAGGTAGGCAATGGCACCGCGCGATGACTTGTCGTACGCCAGCGCGGGCATGCCATAGCTTGGCGCTTCGGCCAGGCGGATGTTACGCGGGATCACGGTGTCGTAGAGCTGCTCGCCAAAGTGTTCCTTGAGCTGCGCCGACACATCGTTCATCAGGCTCAGGCGCGGGTCATACATGGTCCGCAGCAGGCCTTCGATTTTCAGGTTCGGGTTGAGCAACTCGGCGATACGCTTGATGTTATCCACAAGGTCGCTCAAGCCTTCGAGGGCGAAGTACTCGCACTGCATGGGGATAATCACCCCATCGGCGGCGACCAATGCGTTGAGCGTCAGCATCGACAGCGACGGCGGGCAGTCGATCAAAATGTAATCGTAATTCTCGCGGATCGGCGCCAGGGCGCTGCGCAGACGGCTTTCTTTCATCTGCATTTCCAGCAGCACCACTTCCGCCGCGGTCAGGTCGCGGTTGGCCGGCAGCAGTTGATAACCGCCATGCTCGGAATAGTGCATGGCCTGGGCCAGGTCGCACTCGCCTATCAGCAAGTCGTAGACCGAGTTTTCCAGGCCGTGTTTATCCACACCGCTACCCATGGTGGCGTTGCCCTGTGGATCGAGATCGATCAACAGCACCCGACGCTTGGTAGCGACCAGGGATGCTGCGAGGTTGATGCAGGTGGTGGTTTTGCCCACGCCACCTTTCTGGTTCGCTATCGCGAATACCTTAGCCATTCTTGCTTGTGTTCCCAATCATGCCGTGCGGCGCAGTATCAGCAGATGGCGTTGGCCTTGGCAACCGGGTACGGCCAAGGCGTGTTCGCTATCGAGGTGGAAGTCTGCCGGCAATGCTAACAGCTCGTCGCTTGGATGAACGCCCTTCATTGCCAGCCAACGGGTGTTCAGGTCGCCCAGGTGGCGGGTCCAGTTGCTGAAGTTCTCCATGCTGCTGAAGGCCCTGGAAACAATTCCGTTGAAGGGCAGTTCAGGCGTGAAGGCTTCGACGCGGCTGTGGATAACTTGCAGGTTGTCCAGCTTGAGTTCGAGTTTGACCTGGGTCAGGAAGCGGGTTTTCTTGCCGTTGCTGTCCAGGCAGGTCACTTGCGACTCGGGAAACAGGATGGCCAGCGGGATGCCAGGCATGCCACCGCCACTGCCGACGTCCAGCCAGCGGCCATTTTCGATAAATGGCATCACGCTCAAGCTGTCGAGCAGGTGGCGCGAGACCATTTCATCGGGATCGCGCACCGCCGTGAGGTTGTAGGCCTTGTTCCATTTGATCAACAGGGCCAGGTAGCCCAGCAGCAATTCGTGCTGGGCTGCGGTCAGGTCCACGCCCAACTGGCGTGCCCCTGTGGATAACTCTTCGGCGTGTTGCGAGGTGACCAACGAACTCAAGCGCTTTGCTCCAACTGACGGCCCGCGCCGCGTTTTTTCAAATGAATCATCAACAGCGAAATGGCTGCCGGGGTGACACCCGGGATACGGGAAGCCTGGCCCAGGGTCTCGGGACGAGTTATCCCCAGCTTGCTTTGAATCTCTTTCGACAGCCCGGAAATCCCGGTGTAATCGATATCCGCCGGCAGCTTGGTGTCTTCACTGGCGCGCAGTCGAGCGATCTCGTCCTGCTGGCGGTCAATGTAACCGGCATATTTGGTCTTGATTTCGACCTGCTCGGCCACCTGTGGATCTTCTGCGCCGCCGCCGGTTACCGAGACTAGACCAGCGTAGTCAATTTCCGGGCGGGACAGCAGGTTCAACAGGTTGTACTCGTGGGTCAGCGGCGTGCCGAATTTTTCGGCAATGGCATCGCCCTGCTCGGTGCCCGGGCGGACCCAGGTACTTTTCAGGCGCTGCTCTTCCAGTTCGATGCTTTCGCGTTTTTTGCAGAACGCTGCCCAACGCGCGTCATCGACCAGGCCCAGCTCGCGACCTTTTTCGGTCAGGCGCAGGTCGGCGTTGTCTTCGCGCAGGATCAGGCGATATTCGGCCCGGGAAGTGAACATCCGGTACGGTTCCTGGGTGCCCAGGGTAATCAGGTCGTCGACCAACACCCCGATATACGCTTCATCGCGACGCGGGCACCAGCTGTCTTTGCCCTGGGCGCGCAATGCAGCGTTGGTCCCGGCCAGCAAACCCTGGGCGCCGGCTTCTTCGTAACCGGTGGTGCCGTTGATTTGCCCAGCGAAGAACAGACCGCCGATCACTTTGGTCTCCAGGCTGTATTTCAAGTCCCGTGGGTCGAAGTAGTCGTACTCGATGGCGTAGCCAGGGCGCACGATATGCGCGTTTTCCATGCCGCGAATCGACTGCACGATCTGGATTTGCACATCGAACGGCAGGGAAGTGGAAATCCCGTTCGGGTACAGCTCGTGGGTCGTCAAACCTTCCGGCTCGATAAAGACCTGATGGCTTTCCTTGTCGGCAAAGCGGTGGATCTTGTCTTCGATCGACGGGCAATAACGCGGGCCGATGCCCTCGATCACCCCGGAATACATCGGCGAACGATCGAGGTTGGCGGCGATGATTTCGTGGGTCCGCGCATTGGTGTGGGTAATCCAGCAACTCACCTGTTTGGGGTGTTGCTCCTTGGAACCCATGAACGACATTACCGGGATCGGCGTATCCCCGGCTTGCTCGGTCATCACCGAGAAATCCACAGAACGCCCGTCGATACGCGGCGGGGTCCCGGTTTTCAGGCGGCCGACACGCAGCGGCAGTTCGCGCAGGCGATGAGCCAAGGCAATCGACGGCGGATCACCGGCGCGACCACCGGAATAGTTCTGCATCCCGATGTGGATAAGTCCACCGAGGAAGGTACCGGTGGTCAACACTACGGATTCTGCGAAGAAACGCAGGCCCATCTGAGTGACAACACCACGCACCTGGTCCTGCTCGACGATCAGGTCATCCGCTGCCTGTTGAAATATCCACAGGTTGGGTTGGTTTTCCAGGGTTTCGCGCACAGCCGCCTTGTACAGGATGCGGTCGGCTTGTGCCCGGGTAGCCCGCACGGCCGGGCCTTTGCGGCTGTTGAGCACGCGAAATTGAATACCACCCTTGTCGGTAGCCATGGCCATCACACCGCCAAGGGCGTCGATTTCCTTGACCAGATGGCTCTTGCCGATCCCACCGATGGCGGGGTTGCAACTCATGGCACCGAGGGTTTCCACGTTGTGCGTCAGCAACAGGGTTTTGACCCCCATGCGGGCTGACGCCAGTGCTGCCTCGGTACCGGCATGACCGCCGCCGATGACGATCACTTCAAAACGGGAAGGGAAATCCACCACGCACCTCGTGCCTGCTTATGTAGGTAATCAGGAATTGTTTGTTGAAAGGGTTTTGGAGCTATGGCGGCAAGTATAGGGACTTAGCCCTTCCTAAAGAACCCTTTGCACAAAATTTAACCAGCTGTGGATGAATCACAGACAATAGAAATTAAAAGAGAGAAATTTATTAAATCTTTGTTTTTATGTTTATTTCTACTGAGCCTACTTTCTGTGGATAGATTGCTACAGGCCTTTATTTACTTTGTGTACAGAGAATCAAAAGTCTGTGGTTAGGTGGTCGGGAGGCCCTTGGATAAGTGCTTTAAGCCTGTGGATTAAACAGGTTGTTATCCACAGAGGGGTTTTTACTCAGGTTTCAAGCCCTGTTATCAACTGGGCACAGGGGCGGTTATTCACAGGGCTTAATCCACAGAAACGCATCAACCCCGGCAAAATTCGCCCACGGCAAGGCCACCTCGGGGCGAGGTTATTGTTAGAAAATACGTGGGAGTGTCCTGAAACGGACAAAACAGACAGGCACCAATGGCCTGTCTGTGAACAACGAAGGGTTATTTACCGATACAGAAACTGGAAAAGATCCTACCCAGCAGATCATCGGAACTGAATGCCCCGGTAATCTCCCCCAGAAGCTGCTGTGCCTGGCGCAAATCCTCGGCCAGAAGCTCTCCTGCCCCTGCCAGGGTCAACTGCGCTCGACCATGCTCAAGGGCGGCACTGGCATGGCGCAGTGCCTCAAGGTGGCGACGGCGAGCACTGAAGCTGCTTTCCGAGGTCTGTTCGTAGCCCATGCAGGCCTTGAGATGATCGCGCAGCAGCTCCAGGCCATCGCCGGCAGACTTGGCGCTGAGGCTGATGGTGACATGGCCATCGTCACTGACTTCCAGGGCGATGGCTTCACCGGTCAGGTCTGCCTTGTTGCGAATCAGCGTGACCTTGGCCGGGTCTGGCCGTTGCTCAAGGAACTCCGGCCACAGGGCAAAAGGATCCACGGCCTCAGGCGCGGTGGCATCCACTACCAGCAGCACCCGATCGGCTTCTCCGATGGCCTTGAGCGCCCGCTCCACACCAATCTTTTCCACCTGGTCATCGGTATCACGCAACCCCGCGGTATCGACCACGTGCAGCGGCATGCCATCAATGTGGATATGTTCGCGCAGGATATCCCGGGTGGTGCCGGCAATTTCGGTGACAATCGCCGCTTCACGCCCCGCCAGGGCGTTGAGCAAGCTGGACTTGCCGGCGTTGGGCCGGCCGGCAATCACCACGGTCATGCCATCACGCAGCAATGCGCCCTGCCCGGCCTCCTTCAAAACTGTGGATAACTCGTCCCGCACCTTATCGAGCATGGCCAGGACATGGCCATCGGCAAGAAAGTCGATTTCTTCTTCCGGGAAATCAATCGCCGCCTCGACATAGATGCGCAAACTGATCAATTGCTCGGTGAGGTTATGCACACGCAGGGAAAACGCCCCCTGCAACGAGCGCAAGGCATTGCGCGCCGCCTGTGCAGAACTGGCCTCGATCAGGTCGGCGATGGCTTCGGCCTGGGCCAGGTCGAGCTTGTCGTTGAGAAATGCGCGCTCGCTGAATTCACCCGGCTGGGCAAGGCGGCAACCCAGTTGCAGGCAGCGCTGCAGCAGCATATCCAGGACGATAGGCCCGCCATGGCCCTGCAGTTCCAGCACATCTTCACCGGTGAATGAGTTCGGGCCCGGGAAATACAGGGCCAGGCCCTCATCCAGTACCTCAAGCTCCTCGCCGAAAAAAGGCCCGTAATGCGCATACCGGGGCTTGAGCTCACGCCCACTGATCGCTTGGGCGGCTATGCCGGCAAGCGGCCCGGAAATACGAACGATACCGACACCGCCCCGGCCTTGAGCGGTGGCGACGGCGGCGATGGTTTCACGAGGAGCGCTCATCAGCGGTTTCCCAGACAAAAGTGACAGAATGCAAAACGCCCCACGAGGGGGCGTCTTGAGTGGTTATCCACAGAGTAAGTTACGCCTCGGCTTTTTTGGCAGCCGCTTCGATCTTACGTGTGATGTACCACTGTTGAGAGATCGACAACACGTTGTTGACCACCCAGTACAGAACCAGACCAGCCGGGAACCACAGGAAGAAGAAGGTGAAGATGATAGGCATCATTTTCATTACCTTGGCCTGCATCGGATCTGGAGGAGTCGGGTTCAGGCGCTGCTGGATGAACATGGTCGCGCCCATGATGATCGGCAGGATAAAGAACGGGTCCTTGATCGACAGGTCAGTTATCCACAGCATGAACGGCGCCTGGCGCATTTCCACGCTTTCCAGGAGTACCCAGTACAGCGACAGGAACACCGGCATCTGTACCAGAATCGGCAAGCATCCACCCAGCGGGTTGATCTTCTCTTTCTTGTACAGCTCCATCATGGCTTGCGACATTTTCTGCCGGTCGTCGCCATGTTGCTCTTTGAGTGCAGCCAGTTTCGGCGCAACGGCGCGCATACGGGCCATCGACTTGTAGCTGGCGGCCGACAGCGGGAAGAAAATCCCCTTGATCAGCATGGTCAGGAAGATGATCGACCAGCCCCAGTTACCGACGATGCTGTGGATATGTTGCAGCAACCAGAAGATTGGTTGGGCAATGAACCACAGGATGCCGTAATCCACAGTCAGTTCCAGACCTGGGGATAACTCCTTGAGTACGGCCTGGCTTTTCGGGCCGGCATACAAGGTGGCACTGGTTTCAGCCTTGGCGCCTGGCGCAACGGTCAACGCCGGGCCAGTGAAACCAATGATGTAGTTGCCCTGGTTGTCCTTGCGGGTCTGGACCAGGTTGGCTTCACCCTTGTTCGGGATCCACGCGGTTACAAAGTAGTGTTGCAGCCAAGCTACCCAACCACCTTGCACTGTTTCTTTCAGCGCGGCCTTGTCGATATCTTTCATCGACACTTTTTTGTACGGCTCGCTACTTGTCCACAGGGCGGCGCCCAGGTAAGTCGCGGTGCCGGTGGCCGTGCTGGAAGACGGATCGGAGCTGCCATCACGCTTGAGCTGGGCAAACAGGTTGCCGGTCCAGGCCTTTTCGCTGGTGTTGTCGATCAGGTACGTGACTTTCAGATCGTACAAACCGCGGGTGAAGCTGAAGCGCTTGATGTAATTGATGCCGTCGTGACTGAATTTCAGGTCGACGTTCAACTGGTTCTGGCCATCAGCCAGTTGATAAGTCTTCTGTTCGGTCGAATAAACCGGACGACCGGTAGCACGAGCATCAGGACCATCAGTGCCAGTCAGGCCGCTTTGCGCCAGATAAACACGCTCGCCACCGTTATCGAACAACTGGAAAGGAACATCCGGGTGGTCTTGGCGACGTGGATACAGTGGCAATTTCAACTGGGCGATATCGCCGCCCTGTGGATCGATCGCCAGGTCCAGCACATCCGTCTTGACGTGGATGAGGTCTTTATTGGTGATGACCGCGTTATCTACAGGGGTGCTGGTATCGGCATTCGCGCTGGGTACATCGGCACTGGCGGAAGCATTGTTACCCAACGGTGCATCTGCAATAGCAGGAGCAGACTGATTGGTAGCAACATTCTGAGTCGGCAGGGCAGCCTGGCCATAGTCCTGGTTCCATTTCAGAACCATAACGTAGGACACGATTGCCAGGGCGACGATCAGGATCGTGCGTTTAATATCCATGATTACTCGGCCATCGAAGAAGAACGGGAGGTAGGGATAGGCGGAACCGGGTCATAACCACCGGGATTCCACGGATGACAGCGACCTAAACGACGAAAGGTCAGCCAGCCACCGCGCAGAAGGCCATGATTTTCTATGGCTTCATACGCGTAGCAGGAACAACTGGGGTAGAAACGACAGTGGCTGGCCATCAGCGGACTAATGGCATAACGGTAAAACTGGATCGGAACGAGGGCCAGTTTACGCATCAGTGCTGTCTACCCCTACAGTTTCGGGGCTGACTGCTGGGGTCGGCTTGCTGGTGCGAGCCAAACGTTTCCAGAGCTTGCCGAAATGCTGAATCAATTCGGGGTTTTCTACGTCCCCCAAGCCTTTGCGCGCGACGATAACAATATCCCAACCAACCAGAGTGTCCTGGTGGAGGCGAAACGATTCGCGCATCAGACGCTTGAGGCGATTGCGCTCAACGGAGAGCTTTACGCTCTTCTTGCCGATCACCAACCCGAGACGGGGGTGATCCAGATCGTTGTTACGCGCAAGGAGCAGGAGATTTTTCCCCGGAACCTTGCCGGTGGGGGAGTCAAAGACTGCCTTGAAATGCCGGGGGGTTAGCAGACGCTTTTCCCGACTGAAGTCCTGACTCACCACCAGTACCGGATTATCAAACTGCCAGACGCGCACGACCTTTGGCGCGGCGACGCGACAGGACAGCACGGCCGTTCTTGGTAGCCATGCGAGCACGGAAACCGTGGGTACGGGCGCGTTTGATGGTGCTTGGTTGGAAAGTACGTTTCATGGCGTGTTACCTGGTTCGTCCACAACGGGCCGGAATGGCCCCCGTTTTAAGAGACCGGGGATTCTAGAGAAAGCAAGCCTCTAGGTCAATTTCCAACCAGCTATTCCTTCAATTAGATATCTGAAGGCATCGGGACCGATTCCAGGCGGTTCGACTTTGACGAGCAATGCCATAGATATAAAAATAAAGAAGGAAGTTATTTAAAGCTTTTCTGTAAAGCTTATAAAAGCTAGGCACGCGATCTTCTGTGGATAACTGCCTTGAGGCCATATTCCACGTGCTGTACAGAGAATGACAACACGGGGGAGAAACGGTGCTCTGCCTGTGCTGCGCTATCGGATAAGCTGTGTGTGGAATGGCTACTTATCCACAGGCTAGTTACCCACAGACTTTCGACCCCACTTGTACAACGAGCTTAGGGGCGCTTATCCACAGAGCTTATGCACAGACCATTTGTCGCCTTTTTTACGGTTAAGGCATTGATTCTTGGCGGGCTGTGAGAAACCTACATGTGGATAAGTGGGCCGCTCGCCGCTACAATGGCGGCTGTTTTTGCCTCACCGGCTTTCAACTTAGGGGATATCCGTGTCAGTGGAACTTTGGCAGCAGTGCGTGGAGCTTTTGCGCGATGAGCTGCCTGCCCAGCAATTCAACACCTGGATCCGTCCGCTACAGGTCGAAGCCGAAGGCGACGAGTTGCGTGTCTACGCACCCAATCGTTTTGTACTCGACTGGGTCAACGAGAAGTACCTGAGCCGCGTTCTCGAATTGTTCGACGAACATGGCAATGGTATGGCTCCGGCGCTCTCCTTATTAATAGGCAGCAAACGCAGCTCCGCGCCGCGCGCTGCGCCTAATGCGCCGCTGGCGGCCGCTGCATCGCACGCCCAGGCCGCTGCCGCACCGGTCAACCACGCACCGGCGCTGGCGCAGCCAGCGCCGAGCAAATCCATGGCGCAAAAAAATGCGCCGGTCAGTGAAGAGCCGTCCCGAGACAGCTTCGACCCAATGGCGGGCGCCAGCTCGCAGCAGGCACCGGTGCGTGCCGAACAGCGCACGGTCCAGGTCGAAGGCGCACTCAAGCACACCAGCTACCTGAACCGCACCTTTACCTTTGAGAACTTCGTCGAAGGTAAATCCAACCAACTGGCCCGCGCCGCGGCCTGGCAGGTGGCTGATAATCCCAAGCACGGTTACAACCCGCTCTTCCTGTATGGCGGCGTTGGCTTGGGTAAGACGCACTTGATGCACGCCGTAGGTAACCACCTATTAAAGAAGAACCCGAATGCCAAGGTCGTGTACCTGCACTCGGAGCGCTTCGTGGCCGACATGGTCAAGGCGTTGCAACTCAATGCGATCAACGAATTCAAGCGCTTCTATCGCTCCGTTGATGCGCTGCTGATCGATGACATTCAATTCTTCGCGCGCAAGGAACGTTCCCAGGAAGAGTTTTTCCACACGTTCAACGCCCTGCTTGAAGGTGGCCAGCAGGTCATCCTCACCAGCGACCGTTACCCGAAGGAAATCGAAGGCCTGGAAGAACGCCTGAAATCGCGTTTCGGCTGGGGCCTGACCGTTGCGGTAGAGCCGCCGGAACTGGAAACCCGGGTCGCGATCCTGATGAAGAAGGCCGACCAGGCGAAAGTCGACCTGCCTCACGACGCGGCGTTCTTCATTGCCCAGCGCATTCGCTCCAACGTGCGTGAACTGGAAGGCGCGCTTAAGCGGGTCATCGCTCACTCGCACTTCATGGGCCGCGACATTACCATCGAGTTGATTCGCGAATCCCTCAAAGACCTGTTGGCGTTGCAAGACAAACTGGTCAGTGTGGATAACATTCAACGCACCGTGGCCGAGTACTACAAGATCAAGATTTCCGACCTGCTATCCAAGCGCCGCTCGCGCTCGGTAGCGCGTCCCCGTCAGGTGGCCATGGCGCTCTCCAAAGAGCTGACCAACCATAGCCTGCCGGAAATTGGCGATGTGTTTGGTGGTCGCGACCACACCACGGTCTTGCACGCGTGCCGCAAGATCAATGAACTTAAGGAATCCGACGCGGATATTCGCGAGGACTACAAGAACCTGCTGCGTACACTGACAACTTGATGAACACCAGCGCAGCTTATTAAGGCAAGGGACTAGACCATGCATTTCACCATTCAACGCGAAGCCCTGTTGAAACCCCTGCAACTGGTCGCAGGCGTCGTCGAGCGCCGACAGACCTTGCCGGTACTTTCCAACGTATTGTTGGTTGTCGAAGGCCAGCAGCTGTCGTTGACCGGTACCGACCTGGAAGTCGAACTGGTTGGTCGTGTACAGCTGGAAGAACCCGCCGAGCCCGGCGAGATCACCGTGCCTGCGCGCAAGCTGATGGATATCTGCAAAAGCCTGCCCAACGACGCGCTGATCGACATCAAGGTCGATGAGCAGAAGTTGGTGGTCAAGGCCGGGCGCAGTCGTTTCACCCTGTCGACCTTGCCGGCCAACGACTTCCCAACTGTGGAAGAAGGCCCGGGTTCGCTGACCTGCAGCCTGGAGCAAAGCCGCCTGCGCCGTTTGATCGAGCGCACCAGCTTCGCCATGGCCCAGCAGGACGTGCGTTACTACCTCAACGGTATGCTGCTGGAAGTCTCCGAAGGCATTATCCGTGCCGTGGCCACCGACGGTCACCGCCTGGCAATGTGCTCGATGAAGGCTGATATCGGTCAGCCGGATCGTCACCAGGTGATCGTGCCGCGCAAAGGTATCCTCGAACTGGCGCGCCTGCTCACCGAGCCGGACGGTAACGTCAGCATTGTTTTGGGCCAGCATCACATCCGGGCCACCACAGGCGAGTTCACCTTCACGTCCAAGCTGGTAGATGGCAAGTTCCCGGACTATGAGCGCGTGCTGCCCAAGGGTGGCGACAAACTGGTGATCGGTGATCGTCAGGCCCTGCGTGAAGCCTTCAGCCGTACGGCGATCCTGTCCAACGAAAAATATCGCGGCATTCGCCTGCAATTGGCCAACGGTCAACTGAAAATCCAGGCCAATAACCCGGAGCAGGAAGAAGCTGAAGAAGAAATCAGCGTTGATTACAACGGTGGTTCGTTGGAAATCGGCTTCAACGTGAGCTACCTGCTGGACGTGCTGGGGGTGATGACCACCGAGCAGGTGCGTCTGATCCTGTCGGACTCCAACAGCAGCGCCCTGGTGCAAGAATCCGATAACGACGACTCGGCTTACGTTGTTATGCCGATGCGCCTGTAATCATGCTCAGCAGAAGCTAGATGTCCCTCAGTCGCGTCTCGGTCACCGCGGTGCGCAATCTGCACCCGGTGACCTTCTCCCCCTCCCCCCGCATCAATATCCTCCACGGTGCCAACGGCAGTGGCAAAACCAGCGTGCTGGAAGCCATTCACTTGCTGGGCCTGGCTCGTTCTTTTCGCAGCGCCCGCCTGTTACCGGTAATTCAGTACGAGCAATTGGCGTGCACCGTATTTGGCCAGGTTGAACTGGCGCAAGGCGGGCACAGCAGCCTGGGGATATCCCGTGATCGCCAGGGGGAGTTCCAGATCCGTATTGATGGGCAGAATGCGCGCAGTGCCGCGCAGTTGGCGGAAATCCTGCCCCTGCAATTGATCAACCCTGACAGCTTCCGCTTGCTGGAAGGCGCACCCAAAATCCGCAGACAGTTCCTCGATTGGGGAGTGTTCCACGTGGAACCGCGGTTCATGGCCACATGGCAGCGCCTGCAGAAGGCCCTGCGGCAGCGGAACTCATGGCTGCGGCATGGTACACTTGACGCCGCTTCGCAAGCGGCCTGGGACCGTGAACTGTGCCTGGCCAGCGACGAAATTGATGAATACCGCCGCACCTACATCAAAGCCTTGAAACCAGTCTTTGAGCAGACCTTGAGTGAGTTGCTGGAACTCGAGGGGCTGACGCTGAGTTACTACCGTGGTTGGGACAAAGAGCGTGACTTGAGTGCAGTACTCGCCACCTCTTTGCAACGGGATCAGCAAATTGGCCACACCCAGGCAGGACCGCAACGCGCTGATTTGCGCCTTAGATTAGGTGCACATAACGCTGCGGATATCTTGTCCCGTGGCCAGCAGAAGTTGGTGGTCTGCGCGCTGCGTATCGCCCAGGGGCATTTGGTTAGCCAAGCCCGGCGCGGTCAGTGTATTTATCTGGTGGATGACTTGCCCTCCGAATTGGATGAGCAACACCGCCGCGCGCTATGCCGCTTGTTGGAAGACTTACGCTGCCAGGTGTTTATTACCTGTGTAGACCACGAATTATTGAGGGAAGGCTGGCAGACGGAAACGCCAGTCGCTTTGTTCCACGTGGAACAAGGCCGTATCACCCAGACCCACGACCATCGGGAGTGAAGGCATGAGCGAAGAAAACACGTACGACTCGACCAGCATTAAAGTGCTGAAAGGTTTGGATGCCGTACGCAAACGTCCCGGTATGTACATTGGCGACACCGATGATGGTAGCGGTCTGCACCACATGGTGTTCGAGGTGGTCGACAACTCCATCGACGAAGCGCTCGCCGGCCATTGCGACGACATCAGCATCATCATCCACCCGGATGAATCCATCACCGTGCGCGACAACGGTCGTGGCATTCCGGTAGATGTGCATAAAGAAGAAGGCGTATCGGCGGCAGAGGTCATCATGACCGTGCTCCACGCTGGCGGTAAGTTCGACGACAACTCCTATAAAGTATCCGGCGGTTTGCACGGTGTAGGTGTGTCGGTGGTCAACGCTCTGTCAGAAGAACTGATCCTGACCGTTCGCCGCAGCGGCAAGATCTGGGAACAGACCTATGTGCATGGCGTGCCTCAGGCACCGATGGCGATCGTCGGTGAAAGCGAAACCACGGGTACCCAGATTCACTTCAAGCCTTCGGCTGACACTTTCAAGAATATCCACTTCAGCTGGGACATCCTGGCCAAGCGGATTCGTGAGCTGTCCTTCCTCAACTCCGGTGTGGGTATCGTCCTCAAGGACGAGCGCAGCGGCAAGGAAGAGCTGTTCAAATACGAAGGTGGCCTGCGTGCGTTCGTTGAATACCTGAACACCAACAAGACTGCGGTCAACCAGGTGTTCCACTTCAATATCCAGCGTGAAGACGGCATCGGCGTGGAAATCGCCCTGCAGTGGAACGACAGCTTCAACGAGAACCTGTTGTGCTTCACCAACAACATTCCCCAGCGCGATGGCGGTACTCACCTGGTGGGTTTCCGTTCCGCACTGACGCGCAACCTGAACACCTACATCGAAGCCGAAGGCCTGGCGAAGAAGCACAAAGTTGCCACCACCGGTGACGATGCCCGCGAAGGCCTGACTGCGATTATTTCGGTTAAGGTGCCAGATCCGAAGTTCAGCTCCCAGACCAAGGACAAGCTGGTTTCTTCTGAAGTGAAGACCGCTGTCGAACAGGAAATGGGCAAGTACTTCTCCGACTTCCTGTTGGAAAACCCCAACGAAGCCAAGCTGGTTGTCGGCAAGATGATCGACGCGGCGCGGGCTCGTGAAGCGGCGCGTAAAGCCCGTGAAATGACCCGTCGTAAAGGTGCACTGGATATCGCTGGCCTACCAGGCAAGTTGGCGGACTGCCAGGAGAAGGACCCTGCCCTCTCCGAACTGTACCTGGTGGAAGGTGACTCTGCTGGCGGCTCCGCCAAGCAGGGGCGTAACCGCCGTACCCAGGCGATCTTGCCGTTGAAGGGTAAGATCCTCAACGTTGAGAAAGCCCGTTTCGACAAGATGATTTCCTCCCAGGAAGTCGGCACCTTGATCACCGCCCTGGGCTGTGGCATTGGTCGCGATGAGTACAACATTGATAAGTTGCGCTATCACAACATCATCATCATGACCGATGCTGACGTCGACGGTTCGCACATCCGTACCCTGCTACTGACCTTCTTCTTCCGTCAGTTGCCGGAGCTGATCGAGCGTGGCTACATCTACATCGCCCAGCCGCCGTTGTACAAAGTGAAAAAGGGCAAGCAAGAGCAATACATCAAAGACGACGACGCCATGGAAGAGTACATGACGCAGTCGGCCCTGGAAGATGCCAGCCTGCACTTGAACGACGAAGCCCCGGGTATCTCCGGTGAGGCGCTGGAGCGCCTGGTAAACGACTTCCGCATGGTGATGAAGACCCTCAAGCGTTTGTCGCGCCTGTACCCTCAGGAGCTGACCGAGCACTTCATCTACCTGCCAGCCGTGAGCCTGGAACAGTTGGGCGATCACGCAGCGATGCAGGATTGGCTGGCCCAGTACGAAGTGCGCCTGCGCACGGTCGAGAAGTCCGGCCTGGTGTACAAAGCCAGCCTGCGTGAAGACCGTGAACGTAACGTCTGGCTGCCAGAGGTCGAACTGATCTCCCACGGCCTGTCGAACTACGTCACCTTCAACCGCGACTTCTTCGGCAGCAATGATTACAAGACCGTGGTTACCTTGGGCGCGCAACTGAGCACCCTGCTGGACGACGGCGCTTATATTCAGCGTGGCGAGCGCAAGAAGCAGGTCAAGGAGTTCAAGGAAGCCCTGGACTGGTTGATGGCCGAAAGCACCAAGCGCCACACCATCCAGCGTTACAAAGGTCTGGGCGAGATGAACCCGGATCAGCTGTGGGAAACCACCATGGACCCAGCCCAGCGTCGTATGCTGCGCGTGACCATCGAAGACGCCATTGGCGCGGACCAGATCTTCAACACCCTGATGGGTGATGCGGTTGAGCCACGTCGTGACTTTATCGAGAGCAATGCCTTGGCAGTGTCCAACCTGGACTTCTGATAACGCGATTGCAATAAAAAAGGCCAACGCTTACGTTGGCCTTTTTTATTGCCCAGATTCCGGGCGCGTCCAAAATGCTCCACGTGGAACATCGGCTTATGCAGTCGCCGCGCTCACGCTCTCTAACCGATAGCCATATCCATAGATCGTCAGCAACTGCCAACCCCGCTCTGGGGTCAGCCCCAGCTTGTTGCGCAGCCGATAGATATGGGTATCCAACGGCCGCGACGACACCATCTCTTCATGGGTCCAGAAACGTTCGTAGAGATACTCCCGTGACAGTGGGCGAGCCAGATTGGCAAACAGGCAGCGTGCCAGACGGTATTCACGCTCGGTCAGGTTGATGGGGCTGCCGGCGCGGGTAACGGTCAGTTCGGCATCGTCGAAGGTCAGGTCATTGAAGATCAGCACTTCAGTGGCTGCAGACTTCTGCAGGCCATGACGACGTAATACCGCACTAACCCGCGCCTTCAGTTCATTCGGCCGAAATGGCTTGCTGACATAGTCATCCGCCCCGCTGTTCAACGCCTGGACAATATCGCTCTCGCCATCGCGGCTGGTGAGCATGATGACGGGAGGCGGCGCCTCCATGTGTTCACGGGTCCAGCGCAGGATCGCGAGGCCACTCAGGTCTGGCAGTTGCCAATCGAGCACCAAGAGGTCGAAGGTTTCTCGGCGCAACTGGCGCAGCAGGTCTTCACCGCGCTCGAAGCAATGCAGCGTCCATGGCTGCTCCGAGGCACTTGGGATTTGTCGCAGAGTCTGTTCCACCCGCCGCAATTCAGCAGGTTCGTCATCCAGTATTGCGACACGCATGGCAGGGTCCTTTCTTCTTGAAGAGTATTGCAGCGGTTAAAGAGAGCGTACTGGTTCACCGTTGAATCTGAACAATTATGGCCAGTTTCTCAAGCCCCCTGAATCTCTCGGTACGCTGATATCAGATAGCCCTAAGGCCGTTAGACATCGTGTACCCAACTGGAAAGATACCGGCTCAAGCCCCTCAGGAAAAGGATCAATGGCAATCAGGTTTTATGCGTTGTCGGGACACATGCGTCTCGTGCAGAAGGTCAATGTGTGGGGAAAGATGTTGATGTTGGTTGTGGCCACCGGTTTAGGTACGCAAACAGTGGATGCCCGCAGTGTGCCACTTGAGGAAGTACCGGTGTACAACGAGGCTGTAGATGGCCTTGGTTACGCTGGACTCAGCACGGTTGACGCACCGCAGGCCTTTCAACACGGTAGCGTGCTTGACCAGGACCAACGGTGGATCTTCTGATTCTGAACAAATGTTGTGCTCCCCCCCTATGCACCACTCTTGTAGGTAAATTCTCTTTCGCTGAGTGACACACGGAGGGCGTGCGCGGGAAGCGCTCTCGATACAGGGACGTATCATCTGTAGTCCGCGGTTCGCTACGGGCTGCTGTCGGGGGGATGTGATGGACAGTATTTCTTCGATGTACACCCGGCTCGGCATTGTCGAACTGGCAGACACAGGGATGTGTCATCTTTTCCCATCGCGCCTCATCCCTGCTACTACGGCTATCGAGTTCTATTCGTCATCGGGTATCGTAGGCAAGATTCAAGGTCCTGCTGCTGCAAGACGCTTTCTGAACGAACGTACAGTCCACGGACCTTTAGAACTAGAACCTTGATGAGTGCCATGACCCTCTTTCCCCGCCCCTATTGCCTTTCTTCCCTGTTGGGCTCAAGCCTGGCCCTGGCCCTGGTTATCAACAGCCCGCCCCTTTTGGCCAAGCCTGCACCTGCGCGGGCGCCCTATATTGATGACAACCTGATGTGCCGGGCACAACCGCTGCCGGCAGTCGTCCAGCACCTTAACGGTGAAGCCTGGAAGCTGGATGCCAAGGGACGCTCCAGTGTGTTGGAAGAAGGCATGCTGATCGATGAACAGGAAAGTGTAAAAACCTCGCCTTCGGCGTTTGTCAGCTTGTTGCTGGGCGATGGTTCGCGCATTGTCTTGCCCTCCAGCTCCGAGGTGCGTCTGCACCTGGTGGAGGAGCAGGCGATCCCGCAGGTGATCCTGCAACAAGGGCAGGTCGAAGCCTACGTACTCAAGCGCAGCAGTGACTATGACCGCTTTCAGATCGTGACACCGGTGGGCGTACTGGGTGTACGCGGTACGCACTTTCGTGTGCGTAACGACGATCAGCAATCGGTCGTCGAGGTGCTCAACGGCCAAGTGGCTGTCAGCCGTACCGAACCGCCACCTGTGGGCCGACAGGTCAAGAAAGCACCCCAGGTAGGCCCGGTGGACGGTGAACTGAAGGTCGGCGCCCGACAAGGTGTATTGCTCAAGGAACAGGGCGAGTTGAAGACGGTTGAGCTACTGCCCGCCCCACGGTTGATGGGCCAGGACGGCCAGAAAGGCGATGCACCGGTCTGGACCCTGATCCTGCACCCACAACCGGGTGCCCGGCGCTACCGTGCGCAAGTGGCCACAGATACAACATTTATGAACATCAAGCAGGAAAACTTCTCCAGTGAGCCGCGCTTGAGCTTCACTGGACTCAAGGCCTCGTTTTATCACGTGCGCGTGTCGGCCTTTGATGAACAAGGACTGGAAGGAGAGGCAGGCGTTTATGACATCTTCTATTACCCCCCTGCCACTCGTGTGCAGTAATACGCGGTGAAGTGGTGGCGCCGGGCTGAACAGCGCCAGCCGACCCAGGCTCAACGCCTGTTCCGTGGCCTGGTCCGGGAGTGGCTGTGGATCAGCCTGCTGCTGCTGCCGATGACAGCCCTGCTTTCCCTGAGCCCTGGGCTTTCCTTCAACAACCCGTTGTATGACGGCCTGCGGCGCCTGGCGCCGTTGCCGGTGGACCCGCGCATTCTGCTGGTGACCATTGATGACATGAGCCTCAAGGCGCTCGGCCAATGGCCCTGGTCGCGCCGCCTGCATGCTGACCTGATTGATCAGTTAAGTGCCGGCAAACCCACCGGGATCCTGCTCGATGTGATCTTCAGCGAACCGGCGCGTGAGCCTGCCAACGATCAACGCCTGGCCCAGGCCATCTGCAATGCCGGCAATGTCCTGTTGCCGTTGATTCGCGAAGGTACACCGCGCCTGGGTCAGCCAGTCATGCAAATCCTCCCGGTGCCGCCACTGCGCGATTGTGCCAGGGGGGTTGGTCATATCAACGTGGAAGCGGACAGCGACGGTATTGTGCGCAGCCTCTACTTGCGTGAGGGACCGCCCGGGCAATTGGTCCCGCAATTGGCCTGGCTGGCCTTCGAGCTGACTGGCCGGCACGCCGATATGCCGGGGTTGCCAGCGTCTGCCGAGGTGGGCGACTGGCAACGGGACAATGCCATTCGTATTCCATTTATCGCCACCGACCACGGCTTTCCCAGCGTGCCGTATGTCAGCGTCCTGCGTGGCGAAGTCCCTGCCCAATTGTTGCGTGATCGGATCATCCTGGTAGGCGCTACCGCGCCAGGCATGGGCGATCGCTATGTGACGCCGCTTTCGGCCAGCGTCGGGACCACGCCGGGCGTCGAGATCCAGGCCAATATCCTCAATGGCCTGCTGCAAGGGCGCAGTATTACCGTGTTGCCTGGCTGGTTGGCCACACTGCTGTCCACCACGATGGTGGCCTTGTTGTTGGGCCTGCTGCTGTTGCGCCCGCGCTATGCGTTGTGGCTGACCCTGGGGTGCATGGGGGGCGCCCTCCTCGCTTCCTGGGGCCTGTTGCGCCTGGGGCTCTGGTGGTCGCCAGCGGCCACGCTGATCGGCATGCTGCTGGGCTACCTGATCTGGAACTGGCGTCGCCTGAGCGTGATCCTGGCCTATTTCGGCTGGGAATTGGCACGCCTCGACAGCGAACCCAAGGTGCTGCCGGAACGCCGTCGTGCCGCCGTCAGCAAAGGCGACGTGTTGCAGGGCCGTATCGTGGCCCTGGAGCAAGCCGTCAGCCGTACCCGCGACACCCGGCGCTTTATGGCCGATGGCCTGGAGTGCCTGCCGGTGGCTACGCTGATTACCGACCCCATGGGCGAAATCCTGCTGGCCAATCGGATCGCCCGTGATGTGTTTGGCAACGAACTGATTGGCGAGAACCTGTTGCAGCAACTGGCGGCCCTGGGCTATCCGCCCTTGCAAGGCGCGGTGCACATGCCGCTGTCAGCCCTGGAAATCGTCGAGTTCCGCGACACCGAGCAACGCAGCCTGCGCCTGGAACGGGCGCCGTTGTTACCGGCCGATGGTGATGTGGCGCTGGGTTGGCTGTTGAGCCTGACCGACCTGAGTATCGAGCGTGACGCCCAGCAGCAGCGTGAAACCCTGCTGCGGTTCCTGTCCCATGACCTGCGGGCGCCCCACTCGGCAATCCTCGCCTTGCTGGATGTACAGCGCCATGAGGTCTCGGATGTCTCGCTGGTCTTTACCCAGATCGAACAGCAAGTGCGCCGCGCATTGAACCTGACCGAATCGTTCGTTCAATTGGCCAAGGCCGAGTCCGACGGTTACCAGTTCGAGCCCAGCCTGTTTGCCATGCTGGTGCTCGATGCGTTTGACCAGGTGGCGCTGCTGGCCCAATTGAAACCTATCCAATTGGTTCATGACCTGGACGAGGCCGGTGAGGAAATGGTCCTGGCTGACCAATCGTTGCTGACCCGCGCCTTGTTCAACCTGATGGAGAATGCGATCAAGTACAGCCCCGCCGGGACCACGGTGACGGTGCGCCTGGAACGCAACGACCAAGGGCTGGCCTGTCATATCCAGGACCAGGGCCCAGGCATTGCAGCCCAGGAGCTGCCGGAACTGTTCGGCCAATACCGACGTTTTGCATCGGCCAAGGGCAGTGAGGGCCTGGGGCTGGGCCTGACCATGGTCAAGGCGGTGATAGACCGCCATGGGGGGCGGATCGACTGTGCGAGTGTGGTCGGGCAAGGCACGGTTTTCAGCCTGCAGTTGCCGTTGTGGGAAGAATAAACAGCTGTGCATAAAAAACCGGCCGCAAGGGCCGGTCTTCATGTGTCGAAAAAACTTATGCACGTTTTTCGGTGTTTTATTAGTTTAAGAAATATGTAATCAAATCATCAGCCTACAAGCAAAAAACGGCATTTAGCCAACAAAGCGTACACAGGTTATCCACAGAACGTCAGATCACCGCCTGGTCTGCTGCAACCGGCAGTGGCGGCAGTGAACCCATGGCCCGTTGCTGCGCTTCATTCCAGGCCGCAGCGCGGTCATTGAGCGCTGCAATTGCACGCGGTCCTTCCCCTTGCGCATACATCGGCTCGCCGATCACCACGGTGATGGTGCCCTCGCGCTTGGCCCAGCCTTCCTTGGGCCAGAACTTGCCGGCATTGTGGGCAATCGGCAGTACCGGCAGGTTGGCGTTGACCGCCAATGCCGTACCGCCCCGGGAAAACTTGCCGACAGTGCCAAAGGGCACGCGGGTGCCTTCCGGGAAAATCAGTACCCACACCCCATCCTTGAGCAACTCGTCACCCTTCTTCGCCACATGCTTGAGCGCGGCCTTGGGGTTGTCGCGGTCGATGGCGATCGGGCGCAGCATGGCCATGGCCCAGCCAAAGAACGGGACGAACAGCAACTCACGCTTGAGCACCTGGCTCAGGGGCGAGAAATACGCGGAAAGGAAGAACGTCTCCCAGGTGCTCTGGTGGTTCGACAGGATCACGCAGGGCTGGTCCGGAACGTTTTCGGCGCCCTTGACCTCGAAGCGGATGCCCAGGAACACCTTGGTCAGCCACAACGCGCAGCGGCACCAATAGACATTGATAAAGCGATAGCGCGCCTTGAATGGCAAAAAGGGCGCAATAAAAAAGCTCAGGGTGCACCAGAGAAACGAACTGGTGCCCAGCAGCAGGTAAAAGAAGAAGGTTCTGATGGCCTGCAAAATCGACATGGCAGCATTTACCGTTGCGGGACAACGCCCGCCTGTTAAAAGTGCACTCCCGAACAATCCTTGGTCAGGAAGTCGAGGGCGACTAGTTGTTGATAAGTTCTGCGGCAACCGCCGCCAGATCGTCAAAAATCAAGGTGCCGACCGGCAGGGTTTTCGCCTGGGTCTTCTCGCCTTTTCCGGTCTTTACCAAAACTGGCTGAGAGTCGACGGCTTTGGCCGCCTCCAGGTCACCGAGACTGTCCCCGACGAACCATATCCCAGCCAGGGGCACCTTGTAATGTTCTGAAATGATTTTCAACATGCCAGGCTTGGGTTTGCGGCAATCGCAGCCCTCATCCGGCCCGTGGGGGCAGTACACCACCAGCCCCACCTCACCGCCCTGTTCGGCCACCAATGCGCGCAGGCGCGCATGCATGGCGTCCAGGGTGGCGATGTCATAGTAGCCGCGGGCAAGGCCGGACTGGTTGGTAGCAATGGCTACCGTCCAGCCGGCCTTGCTCAACTGCGCGATGGCCTCGATCGAGCCGGGCAGCGGGACCCACTCCTCCACCGACTTGATGTAGGCGTCGGAGTCGTAATTGATCACCCCGTCCCGATCGAGAATCAGCAGTTTCAACATGATCAGCTCAGCGTCGAAATGTCGGCGATGTTGACGAACAAGCCGCGCAGACGCGCCAGCATGGCGTAGCGGTTTTTCCGCACGCCGGCATCTTCGGCATTGATCATCACCGCTTCAAAGAACGCATCCACCGGCTCACGCAAGGTGGCCAGGCGCGCCAGTGCTTCGGCGTAGTTGCGTTCGGCTATCAGCGGCTTCACTGCGTTTTCTGCCTTGGCGATGGCCGAGTTCAGCGAGAACTCCTTGGCATCGGCAAACAAGCCAGGGTCGACATCGGCATTGCCCAGGCCTTCAGCCTTGCTCAGCAGGTTCGACACGCGCTTGTTCACGGCGGCCAGGGCGTCGGCTTCCGGCAGCTTGCGGAAGGCCTGTACGGCTTGCACACGCTGGTCGAAGTCCAGTGCCGAGCCGGGCTGCAGGGCACGTACCGACAGGTAGACGGAAACGTCCACGCCTTCGTCTTCGTAGCGCGCACGCAGGCGGTCGAACACGAACTCCAGCACTTGCTCGGCCAAACCGGCTTGCTTGACCTTGCCACCGAACTGACCCACCGCGAACACCACGGCCTGGGTCAGGTCGAGGTCCAGCTTCTTGTCGATCAGGATACGCAGCACGCCCAGGGCCGCACGGCGCAGGGCATACGGGTCTTTGCTGCCGGTCGGCAACATGCCGATGCCGAAGATACCGACCAGGGTATCCAGCTTGTCAGCGATGGCCACGGCCGCCCCGGTCAGGGTGGTCGGCAGCTCGGCGCCAGCACCGCGCGGCATGTATTGCTCGTTCAAGGCCAGGGCGACGTCTTCAGGCTCGCCGTCATTGAGCGCGTAGTAGTAACCGGCAACACCTTGCATTTCCGGGAACTCGCCGACCATCTCGGTGGCCAGGTCGCACTTGCACAGCAGGCCCGCGCGGGCGGCCAGGGCCGCATCGCCGCCAATGCGCGGGGCGATGTAGGCCGCCAGCTTGGAAACCCGTACAGCCTTGTCGTAGACGCTGCCCAGTTTTTCCTGGAACACCACGTTCTGCAGGCGCAGGTTGAAGTCTTCGAGTTTTTGCTTCTTGTCTTGCTTGAAGAAGAACTCGGCGTCGGTCAGGCGCGGGCGCACGACTTTTTCGTTACCGGCGATGATCTGCTGCGGGTCCTTGCTCTCGATGTTGGCCACGGTGATAAAACGCGGCAGCAACTTGCCATCCACATCCAGCAGGCAGAAATACTTCTGGTTGTCCTGCATGGTGGTGATCAGGGCTTCTTGCGGCACATCGAGGAAGCGCTCCTCGAACGAGCACACCAGCGGCACCGGCCATTCCACCAGCGCGGTCACTTCGTCGAGCAGGCTTGGCGGCACGATGGCGGTGCCTTCCTGCAAACGGGCCAGCTCTTCGGTACGCTTGCTGATCAGTTCGCGGCGCTCGTTGGCATCCGCCAGCACATAGGCGGCACGCAGGTCAGTGGCGTAGTTGGCCGGCGAGGTGATGCGCACGGCTTCAGGATGGTGGAAGCGGTGACCACGGGAGTCGCGGCCGGCCTTCTGGGCCAGGATAGTGCAGTCGATGACTTGATCACCGAGCAGCATCACCAACCATTGGGTCGGGCGTACGAATTCTTCCTTGCGCGCACCCCAGCGCATGCGCTTGGGGATCGGCAGGTCGTTGAGGGAGTCTTCAACGATGGTCGGCAGCAGGCTGGCAGTCGGCTTGCCTTTGATGACCTGGCTGAAACGCAGTTTCGGGCCGCTCTGGTCGATCTCGCTCAGCTCGACGCCACACTTCTTGGCAAAACCCAGGGCGGCCTGGGTCGGGTTGCCTTCGGCATCGAAAGCAGCCTGGCGTGGCGGGCCGTCGAGGTTGATATTGCGGTCCGGCTGCTGGGTTTCTAGCGCGGTCAGCAACACCGCCAGGCGACGTGGCGCGGCGTAGACCTTCTTGGCTTGAAATTTCAGGCCGGCGGTCTGCAGGCCTTTCTCGATACCGGCCAGAAAGGCATCGGCCAGGGTGTTCAGGGCCTTGGGTGGCAGCTCTTCGGTGCCCAGTTCAACCAGGAAATCTTGAGCACTCATTGTGCAGCCTCCAGCTTAGCCAACACTTCATCACGCAAATCCGGGGTTGCCATCGGGAAGCCCAGCTTGGCGCGGGCCAGCAGGTAGGCTTGGGCGACGGAACGCGCCAGGGTGCGCACACGCAGGATGTATTGCTGGCGCGCGGTTACCGAGATGGCACGGCGGGCGTCCAGCAGGTTGAAGGTGTGGGATGCCTTCAGGACCATTTCGTAGCTTGGCAACGGCAGCGGCTGATCCAGTTCGATCAGGCGCTTGGCTTCGCTTTCGTAGAAGTCGAACAGCTCGAACAGCTTCTCGACGTTGGCGTGTTCAAAGTTGTAGGTCGACTGCTCCACTTCGTTCTGGTGGAACACATCGCCATAGGTGACCTTGCCGAATGGACCGTCTGCCCACACCAGGTCGTAGACCGAGTCCACGCCCTGCAGGTACATGGCCAGGCGCTCCAGGCCGTAGGTGATCTCGCCGGTCACCGGGTAGCACTCGATGCCGCCCGCTTGCTGGAAGTAAGTGAACTGCGTGACTTCCATGCCGTTGAGCCAGACTTCCCAGCCCAGGCCCCAGGCGCCGAGGGTGGGCGATTCCCAGTTGTCTTCGACGAAACGGATATCGTGGACCAGCGGGTCCAGGCCGACATGTTTCAGTGAGCCCAGGTACAGCTCCTGGAAGTTGTCCGGGTTGGGCTTCAATACCACCTGGAACTGGTAGTAGTGCTGCAGGCGGTTGGGGTTTTCGCCGTAGCGGCCGTCAGTCGGGCGACGACTGGGCTGCACATAAGCGGCGTTCCAGGTTTCCGGGCCGATGGCCCGCAGGAATGTGGCGGTGTGGAAAGTGCCGGCGCCTACTTCCATATCGTAGGGCTGAAGTACCACACAACCTTGCTCGGCCCAGTATTGCTGGAGGGCGAGGATCAAGTCTTGGAAGGTACGCACGGCTGGCGTAGGCTGGCTCACAAAATTCACCTGTTACTTGGGCTGCGATTTAAAGGGCGGCAGTATACCCGATTCGGCCCTGTCACCACTCCCTGGAGCCTTATGCCACGCTGCTTTTGGTGTTCTGAAGATCCGTTGTACATGGCTTATCACGATCAGGAGTGGGGCACGCCGCTGCACGATGCGCAGGGTTTGTTTGAACTGCTTTTGCTCGAAGGGTTCCAGGCGGGCCTGTCCTGGATCACCGTTTTACGCAAACGCGAGCATTATCGAAAGGTCTTGTTCGGCTTTGATGCCCAGCGCCTGGCGCAGTTGAGCGATGCCGAGATCGAGCAGTTGATGCTCGACCCAGGCATTGTGCGCAACCGCTTGAAACTCAATGCCACCCGGCGCAATGCCGCGGCCTGGCTGGCGCTGGAGGACCCGGTGGGGCTGCTCTGGTCGTTTGTCGGCGGCGTGCCCAGGGTCAACCATTTCAAGGATCGTAGCCAGGTCCCGGCGATTACGCCGCAGGCCGAGGCCATGAGCAAAGCCCTCAAGAAAGCCGGTTTCACCTTCGTCGGGCCGACCATCTGCTACGCGTTCATGCAGGCCTCGGGGATGGTCATGGACCACACCCAGGACTGCGACCGTTACGCGGACTTGGTCAACGCCGGGTAGAATGGCCGCTTTGCGCACCACACACGATCAGGAGTGACCTGTGGAAAAGTTAAAAGGCGCCTTGCTGGTAGGCGCTCTGCGATTGTTTGCCCTGCTGCCCTGGCGCGCCGTGCAAGCCGTGGGTTCGGCGATTGGCTGGATCATGTGGAAAACCCCCAACCGCTCCCGCGACACGGTGCGGATCAACCTCTCCAAGTGTTTCCCGGACATGGACCCGGCCGAGCGCGAGCGCCTGGTGGGCCAGAGCCTGATGGACATCGGCAAGTCCCTGACCGAAAGCGCCTGCGCCTGGATCTGGCCGGCCCAGCGTTCCATCGACCTGGTGCGTGAAGTCGAAGGCCTGGAGGTGCTGCAGCAAGCCCTGGCCTCGGGCAAAGGCGTGGTCGGCATCACCAGCCACCTGGGCAACTGGGAAGTGCTCAATCACTTCTATTGCAGCCAATGCAAACCGATCATTTTCTACCGCCCGCCCAAGCTCAAGGCGGTGGATGACCTGCTGCGCAAGCAACGCGTGCAACTGGGCAACCGGGTGGCGGCGTCCACCAAGGAAGGCATCCTCAGTGTGATCAAGGAAGTGCGCAAGGGTGGCCAGGTGGGGATTCCCGCTGACCCGGAGCCGGCAGAGTCGGCCGGGATCTTCGTACCGTTCTTCGCCACCCAGGCGCTGACCAGCAAGTTCGTGCCAAACATGCTGGCGGGCGGCAAGGCGGTGGGGGTGTTCCTGCATGCCCTGCGGCTGCCGGACGGTTCGGGCTACAAAGTGATCCTGGAGGCGGCGCCTGAGGACATGTACAGCACCGACACGGCCACGTCCTGCGCGGCGATGAGCAAGGTGGTGGAGCGTTATGTCGGCGCCTACCCCAGCCAGTACATGTGGAGCATGAAGCGCTTCAAGAAACGCCCGCCGGGTGAGGCGCGCTGGTACTGATACCCCCAGTTTTACAAGCAACGAAGATCAAATGTGGGAGCTGGCTTGCCTGCGATGGCATCGCCTCGGTGTCACTGAAAGATTTCAGTCGCCTGCATCGCAGGCAAGCCAGCTCCCACAGGGGTCGCCTCAACCCTGGCGATCGAGTTTTTTCAGGAACACCGTCATCTCTTTCTCGGCCTGCTTGTCGCCATGGGCCTGGGCCGCTGCAATCCCCTGCTCCCATGCCTGGCGTGCCGCATTTTTATCGCCCAGCGCCGCGTGTGCCTTGCCCAACAGCTTCCACGCCGCCGAATACTTCGGGTCAAACCCGACGCACCGGTGCAGATGCTCCGCCGCCTTGGCGTTGTCCTTCAAATCCAGGTAACCCTTGCCCAGGCCAAAGCGCAGCAGCGAGTTATCCACACCCTTGGCGAGCATTTTTTCCAGGGATTCGAGCATGTCGGTCTCTCCGTCACATCAGAAAAAGCTCAACCCCACGTGGAACAACTTCTCCACATCGCGGATATGTTTTTTATCCACCAGGAACAGAATCACATGGTCCCCGGCGGCAATCACCGTGTCGTCATGGGCGATGATCACTTCTTCATCGCGAATGATCGCGCCAATGGTGGTGCCCGGTGGCAAGCCGATATCGCGAATTGCCCGGCCGATCACCTTGCTGGATTTGGAGTCGCCATGGGCAATCGCCTCGATGGCTTCCGCCGCGCCGCGGCGCAATGAGTGCACGCTGACGATATCGCCGCGGCGCACGTGGGTCAGCAAGGTGCCGATGGTGGCCAACTGCGGGCTGATGGCAATGTCGATATCGCCGCCCTGGATCAGGTCCACATAGGCCGGGTTGTTGATGATGGTCATCACCTTCTTCGCCCCCAGCCGCTTGGCCAGCAGCGACGACATGATATTGGCCTCGTCGTCGTTGGTCAGGGCCAGGAAGATATCGGCGTCGGCGATGTTTTCTTCCATCAGCAGGTCGCGGTCCGAGGCGCTGCCTTGCAGGACCACGGTGCTGTCGAGGGTGTCGGACAAATGCCGGCAGCGTGCCGGATTCATCTCGATGATCTTCACCTGGTAGCGGCTTTCGATGGCCTCGGCCAGACGCTCGCCAATCTGCCCGCCGCCGGCGATGACGATGCGCTTGTAGCTCTCGTCGAGCCGGCGCATTTCGCTCATCACCGCACGGATATTGGCCTTGGCGGCGATGAAGAAGACTTCGTCGTCGGCTTCGATCACCGTGTCGCCCTGGGGCAGGATCGGCCGGTCGCGGCGGAAAATCGCGGCCACGCGGGTTTCCACATTCGGCATATGTTCGCGCAGCTGGCGCAGTTGCTGGCCCACCAACGGCCCGCCGTAGTAGGCCTTGACCGCTACCAGTTGCGCCTTGCCTTCGGCAAAGTCGATCACCTGCAACGCGCCGGGGATTTCGATCAGGCGCTTGATGTAGTGGGTGACCACCTGCTCCGGGCTGATCAGCACGTCCACCGGAATCGCGTCGTTGTCGAACAGGCCGGCGCGGGTCAGGTAGGCCGCTTCACGCACCCGGGCGATTTTGGTCGGGGTGTGGAACAGGGTGTGGGCGACCTGGCAGGCGACCATGTTGGTCTCGTCGCTGTTGGTCACGGCCACCAGCATGTCGGCATCGTCGGCGCCGGCCTGGCGCAGCACGGTGGGGAACGAGGCACGGCCCTGGACCGTGCGGATATCCAGGCGGTCGCCCAGGCCGCGCAGGCGTTCGGCATCGGTATCGACCACGGTAATGTCGTTGGCTTCACTGGCCAAATGCTCGGCCAGCGTACCGCCGACCTGCCCTGCGCCAAGGATGATGATCTTCATCCGGTCACTCCCTTAAAAACCATTCAACCGCGTGCAGCGGCAATCTTGATCAGCTTTGCGTAGTAGAAACCATCATGTCCGCCGTCCTGTGCGAGCAACTGGCGGCCATGGGGTTGCTTGATCCCGGCCGCCGTGGCGATATCCAGCTCCCGTGCGCCGCTGGTGCGGGCAAGGAAGGCTTCGATCACCTCGGTGTTCTCGGTGGGCAAGGTCGAGCAGGTGGCGTAGAGCAGGAGGCCACCGACCTCCAGCGTCGGCCACAGCGCGTCCAGCAACTCGCCTTGCAGCACGGCCAGGGCGGCGATGTCGTCGGGTTGGCGGGTCAGCTTGATATCCGGGTGGCGGCGGATCACGCCGGTGGCGGAACATGGCGCGTCCAGCAGGATGCGCTGGAACGGCTTGCCATCCCACCAGGTGGCAGTGTCGCGCCCGTCGGCGGCGATCAGTTCGGCGTCCAGGCCCAGGCGCGCGAGGTTTTCCCGCACGCGCACCAGGCGCTTGGCCTCCAGGTCTACGGCGACAACCCCGGCCAGGCCCGGCTCGACTTCCATGATATGGCAGGTCTTGCCGCCCGGGGCGCAGCAGGCGTCCAGCACCCGTTGGCCCGGCGCCAGGTCAAGCAGGTCGGCGGCCAGTTGTGCGGCTTCGTCCTGCACGCTGATCCAGCCTTCGGCAAAGCCTGGCAGGCTTTGCACATCGCCTGCGGTCTCCAGCACGATCCCGTCCTGGCTGTACACACAGGCGCTGGCATTGATGCCGGCCTCTGCCAGTAATGTGAGGTAGGCATCGCGGCGGTGATGGCGGCGATTGACCCGCAGAATCATCGGCGGGTGCGCGTTGTTGGCGGCGCAGATGGCTTCCCACTGCTCTGGCCAGAACGCCTTGAGGGATTTTTGCAGCCAGCGTGGGTGCGCAGTGCGCACGACCGGGTCGTGTTCCAGCTCGGCCAGCAACCCCGCGCTTTCGCGCTGGGCGCGGCGCAGTACGGCGTTGAGCAAGGCCTTGGCCCAGGGCTTTTTCAGCTTGTCGGCGCAGCCCACGGTTTCGCCGATGGCGGCATGGGCCGGCACGCGGCTGTAGAGCAACTGGTACAGCCCCACCAGCAGCAGCGCCTCGACATCGGCATCGGCGGCCTTGAATGGCTTTTGCAGCAACTTGGCCGCCAGCGCCGACAAACGCGGCTGCCAGCGGGCGGTGCCAAAGGCCAGGTCCTGGGTGAAGCCGCGATCACGGTCGTCGACTTTATCCAGTTGCACCGGCAACGAGCTGTTCAGGGAAGCCTTGCCATTGAGCACGGCGGCCAGGGCCTTGGCGGCGGCCAAACGCGGGTTCATCAAGCGTCCACTCCAAGGATGATGCCAGGGGCAAATTTCTCACGACGGCTGTTGAACAAATCACTGAAGTTCAGCGCCTTGCCACCGGGCAATTGCAGACGGGTCAGACACAGTGCCTGTTCGCCGCAGGCCACCAGCAGGCCTTCCTTGCTGGCGCCGATGATTTCACCGGGGGCGCCGCTGCCGTCGGCCAGGCTGGCGGCGAGGATTTTCAAGGCTTCGTCATTCAGGGTGCTGTGGCAGATCGGCCACGGGTTGAAGGCGCGTACCAGGCGCTCCAGCTCCACGGCCGGGCGGCTCCAGTCGATGCGCGCTTCGTCCTTGTTCAGCTTGTGGGCGTAGGTGGCGAGGCTGTCGTCCTGTACTTCACCCTGCAAGGTGCCAGCGGCAAGGCCGGCAATGGCCTGCACCACTGCGGGCGGGCCCATTTCGGCCAGGCGGTCGTGCAGGCTGCCGCCGGTGTCCTGTGCGGTGATGGGGGTGGTGACCTTGAGCAGCATCGGCCCGGTGTCCAGGCCGGCTTCCATGCGCATCACGGTCACGCCGCTTTGTGCGTCACCGGCTTGCACCGCGCGCTGGATCGGCGCCGCACCGCGCCAGCGCGGCAGCAGCGAAGCGTGGCTGTTGATGCAACCCAGGCGCGGGATATCCAGCACGGCTTGGGGGAGGATCAGGCCGTAGGCCACCACTACCAGCAGGTCCGGTTTCAGGGCGGCCAGTTCAGCCTGGGCCTCGGCATTGCGCAGGGTCGGCGGTTGCAGCACGGCGATGCCGTTTTCCAGCGCCAGTTGCTTGACCGGGCTGGGCATCAGTTTTTGCCCACGGCCGGCCGGCCGATCCGGCTGGGTGTACACCGCGACGATTTCATAAGGGCTGGCAAGCAGGGCCTTGAGGTGTTCGGCGGCAAATTCAGGGGTGCCGGCAAAAACGATGCGCAGTGGCTCGGTCATGGGAAACGTCTCACAAAAGAAAAAGGCTTGCCGGAGCAAGCCTTCAAAAGAAGGGAATCAAGCTTGCTGGCGATGCTTCTTTTCCAGTTTCTTCTTGATCCGGTCGCGTTTGAGCGTGGACAGGTAATCGACAAACAGCTTGCCGTTGAGGTGGTCGCACTCATGCTGGATGCACACCGCCAGCAGGCCTTCGGCAATCAGCTCGAAGGGTTTGCCGTCGCGGTCCAGGGCCTTGATCTTGACGCGTAGCGGGCGTTCGACGTTCTCGTAGAACTCCGGCACCGACAGGCAGCCTTCCTGGTATTCGCCCATCTCGTCGGTCAGTGGCTCGAACTCCGGGTTGATGTACACCATCGGTGCGCTGCGGTCTTCGGACAGGTCCATGACCACCACACGCAGGTGCACGTTGACCTGGGTCGCGGCGAGGCCAATGCCCGGGGCTTCATACATTGTTTCAAACATGTCATCGACCAACTGACGAACCTTGTCGTCCACTACCGCCACCGGTTTGGCGATAGTGCGCAGGCGCGAGTCCGGGAATTCGAGGATGTTCAAAATAGCCATAAGCGTAATTGCTGCACATGTGAGGTAAAGGCAAATCGGCGTCGGGCTACCCCGCACGGCCGGTGTGAAACGCGCGCAGGCCGCGAAGGCCAAGGCATTTCACGCGAGCCCACATAATAAAGGAGATTGCCCCCATGAGGAAATCGCTACTCGTCTTCAAAACAGGCCGCCAGGCTGGGCGGCAATAACCAGTTGCAATAATTAGCCTGCTACAGAAGTTACCAACAGAGTTATCCACAGCTTGTTCCTGATCAAGGATGATCACATGTCAGTAATCCATACCGCGGATATTTCCCCTGCCGAGCTGGAAGCCCGCCTGCGTTTGCATCGCATGCCGGAGCTGGGGCCCAGGCGTTTCAAGACCTTGATCGAGGCCTTTGGTTGTGCCTCGAAGGCCATCGGCGCCCCGGCCAGCGCCTGGCGTTCCCTGGGGTTGCCGGCGGCCTGTGCCGAGGCCCGGCGCAGCCCGCAAGTGCGCGATGGCGCCAGCGTCGCCTTGGCCTGGCTAGAGCGTCCGGCCCAGCATTTGTTGATGTGGGACCAGCCCGACTACCCCGCCTTGCTGGCCGAGTTGGACGATGCGCCGCCGTTGTTATTCGTGGCCGGCACCCCCGCCATCCTGGAAAAACCGCAGTTGGCCATGGTCGGTAGCCGACGCGCCTCGCGGCCCGGGATGGATACGGCGGCGGCCTTTTCCCGCAGCCTGGCAAGCGCCGGTTTTGTCATCACCAGTGGCCTGGCCCTGGGCATCGATGGGGCGGCGCACCAGGCGGCATTAGATGTCGGGGGGCAGACTATCGGGGTGCTGGGCACCGGTCTGGAAAATTTTTATCCACAGCGCCACCGCCGGCTCGCCGAGGCGATGATTGCCCAGGGCAGCGCAGTGGTTTCCGAGTTTCCACTGGACGCCGGGCCCCAGGCCGGCAATTTTCCACGGCGCAACCGCATTATCAGCGGCCTGTCCCTGGGGGTGCTGGTGGTGGAAGCCAGCGTCGCCAGCGGCTCGCTGATTACCGCGCGGCTGGCGGCCGAGCAGGGGCGCGAGGTGTATGCCATCCCGGGGTCGATTCATCATCCGGGGGCCAGGGGCTGTCATCAACTGATCCGTGAGGGGGCGGTGCTGGTGGAAACCATCGAGCACATCCTCGAAGGGTTGCGCGGCTGGCAGGCGTTGGCGCGGCCTGCGCCGGTGGCGGTGACCCACCCGCTGGTGGCGCTGTTGCACGCGGCCCCCTACACCAGTGAAGGCTTGGCCGCCGCCAGCGGGCAGAGCCTGTCCCGGGTGTTGGCGAGCCTTACCGAACTGGAGCTGGAGGGCCGGGTGATCTGCGAAAGTGGCCGCTGGTTTGCGCGCAGTTAGGTTTTGTAACGAAGATCGGTAAACTGCGCAGAGCTTTGGTCTGGAGAGTAAGTAATGGTCAACAGGTGGCGTGTGCAAGAAGCCGCACGAGAGATTCGCGCAGGCGCGGTGATTGCCTATCCGACCGAGGCCGTGTGGGGCCTGGGCTGCGACCCGTGGAACGAGGACGCGGTGGAGCGCTTGCTGGCGATCAAGGGCCGTTCGGTGGACAAGGGGTTGATCCTCATCGCCGACAATATCCGGCAATTCGACTTTCTTTTCGAGGATTTCCCCGACACCTGGATCGACCGCATGGCCAGTACCTGGCCGGGACCCAATACCTGGCTGGTGCCCCATCAGGACCTGCTGCCTGCATGGATTACCGGTCAGCACGACACCGTGGCGTTGCGGGTCAGCGATCATCCGCTGGTGCGGGACTTGTGTTCGCTGGTGGGCCCGTTGATCTCCACCTCGGCCAACCCCCAAGGCCGGCCGGCGGCGCGCACGCGGATCCGGGTGGAGCAGTATTTCCGTGGGCAGGTGGATTTGGTGCTGGGCGGTAGCCTGGGTGGGCGCAAGAACCCTAGTTTGATTCGGGATCTGGCGACGGGCGAGGTTCGCCGCCCGTCCTGAGACCGAGGCGTGGCCATCGCGAGCAAGCCCGCTCCCACATTCGAGCGCATTCCCATGCTGGAAATCGGTCGAATGTGGGAGCTGGCTTGCCCGCGATTGCGGTCTGCCAAACAACCGAGATCCTATGGCAACAAAATGGTCGACCCAGTGGTCCGCCGCCCCGACAACTCCACCTGCGCCTTCGCCGCATCCGCCAACGAAAAGCGCTGGTTGATATCAATGCGCACCTTGCCGCTTGCGATCATGCCAAACAGGTCATCGGCCATGGCCTGCAGGTTCTGCGGATTGTTGGCGTAGGTCGCCAGCGTCGGCCGGGTCACGTACAGCGAGCCTTTCGCTGCCAGAATCCCCAGGTTCACCCCGTCCACCGCGCCCGACGCATTGCCGAAACTCACCAGCAGGCCACGGGGTGCGACGCTGTCCAGCGAGGCGAGCCAGGTGTCCTTGCCGACGCCGTCGTACACCACTGGGCATTTCTTGCCGTCGGTCAGTTCCAGCACCCGCTGTGGGACATTTTCCCTGCTGTAGTCGATGGTTTCCCAGGCGCCAAGGGATTTGGCCAGGGCGGCTTTTTCCGGCGAGCTGACCGTGCCGATCAGCTTCACACCCAGGGCCTTGGCCCACTGACAGGCCAGGGAACCGACGCCACCGGCAGCGGCGTGGAACAGGATGGTTTCACCGCCTTGCAACTCATAGGTCTGGCGCAGCAGGTACTGCACGGTCAGGCCTTTGAGCATGGCGCCAGCGGCTTGTTCAAAGCTGATCGCGTCCGGCAGATGCACCAGGTTGGCCGCCGGCAACACGTGCAACTCGCTGTAGGCCCCCAGCGGGCCGCTGCCGTAGGCCACGCGGTCGCCGACCTTGAATTGAGTGACTTCGCTGCCCACCGCATCCACCACGCCAGCCCCTTCCGCGCCCAGGCCCGAGGGCAGGGCCGGCGGTGCGTACAAGCCACTACGAAAATACGTGTCGATAAAGTTCAGGCCAATGGCCTTGTTCCGCACCCGAACCTGCTGTGGGCCGGGCTCCGCTGGTGTGTAGTCCACATACTCAAGTACTTCGGGGCCGCCATGGGCGCTGAACTGGATACGTTTGGCCATCTGCTCTGTCCTCAAGTCTGTTTCGCGAAAGGCTCCTATCGGACTCCTATGCTTGATCTTCGTCAACTGTGGCAGCGCCCGGTGCGGTGGTATCCTGTGCGCCCCTTTGCCGCCGACGCCCAATGGCCTCGCGTAGCTTTGCCCGATTCAAGGTGATGCCATGACTACCCGCACCGAGGCTGTAAAAGCCTATCTGCTCGACCTGCAAGACCGCATTTGCAGCGCCCTGGAAACCTTCGAGGCGGACACGCGCTTTATCGAAGACGCCTGGACCCGCCCAGCCGGTGGCGGTGGCCGCACGCGGGTGATCGAGAACGGGAGCGTGATCGAAAAAGGCGGCGTCAACTTTTCCCACGTCTTCGGCAGCGGCCTGCCACCGTCCGCCAGTGCCCACCGCCCGGAACTCGCCGGTCGTGGTTTTGAAGCCCTCGGTGTGTCGCTGGTGATCCACCCGCATAACCCCCATGTGCCGACGTCCCACGCCAATGTGCGATTTTTCATCGCCGAGAAAGAAGGCGAAGAGCCGGTGTGGTGGTTTGGTGGCGGCTTTGACCTGACGCCCTACTACGGCAACGAAGAAGATTGCATCCACTGGCACCGCGTGGCCGAGCAGGCCTGCGCGCCATTTGGCGCGGACGTCTATTCGCGCTACAAGGCCTGGTGCGACAGCTACTTCCACATCAAGCATCGCAACGAGCCCCGGGGTATTGGCGGTCTGTTCTTCGATGATTTGAACGAGTGGGACTTTGACACCTGCTTCGCCTTTATCCGCGCCATTGGCGACGCCTACATCGACGCCTACCTGCCGATCGTGCAACGTCGCCAGGCCATGGCCTATACCGAGCAGCAGCGGCAGTTCCAGGAGTTCCGTCGTGGGCGCTACGTGGAATTCAACCTGGTCTACGACCGTGGCACACTGTTCGGCCTGCAATCGGGCGGGCGTACCGAGTCGATCCTGATGTCGCTGCCCCCGCAAGTGCGCTGGAGCTATGACTGGAAGGCCGCCGCCGGCAGCGAAGAAGCGCGCCTGACCGACTATTTCCTGCAAGACCGTGACTGGCTCGGCCTTGCTGCGCCCCAGGCGGCCAGTTGATGGATCGTTATGTGGTGTTCGGCAACCCCATCGGCCACAGCAAGTCGCCGCTGATTCATCGCCTGTTTGCCGAGCAGACGGGCGAGGCGCTGGACTACAGCACTCTGCTGGCGCCACTTGAGGATTTCACCGGCTGCGCCCGGGAGTTTTTCCTGCATGGGCGCGGTGCCAATGTCACCGTGCCGTTCAAGGAAGAGGCCTATCGCCTGGCCAACGCCCTGACCGAGCGCGCGCAACGCGCAGGCGCGGTGAACACCCTGAGCAAGCTGGCCGATGGCAGCCTGCTGGGCGATAACACCGACGGCGCCGGCCTGGTGCGCGACTTGACTGTCAACGCCGGCTTGCGCCTGGCGGGCAAGCGCATCCTGCTGCTGGGTGCCGGCGGCGCGGTGCGCGGCGCACTGGAGCCACTGCTGGCGCAACAACCTGCCTCGTTGATCATCGCCAACCGCACCGTGGAAAAGGCCGAGCGGCTGGCCGAACTGTTCGATGACCTGGGGCCGGTCTCCGCCAGCGGTTTCGATTGGCTGAGTGAGCCGGTGGACCTGATCATCAACGCCACCTCCGCCAGCCTGTCAGGCGATGTACCGCCGATTGCCGGCAGCCTGGTCGAGCCGGGCAAGACCTTTTGCTACGACATGATGTACGCCAAGGAACCGACCGCCTTCTGCCGCTGGGCCACTGAACACGGCGCGGCACTGGCGATGGATGGCTTGGGCATGCTGGTGGAGCAGGCGGCGGAAGCCTTCTACCTGTGGCGCGGGGTGCGGCCGGATTCGGCGCCGGTGTTGGCCGAGCTGCGTAAACAACTGGCGGCTAACTAATTCTAATGTGGGAGCTGGCTTGCCTGCGATAGCGCTGGGTCAGCGCCGGATGTGCCAACTGATACACCGCTCTCGCAGGCAAGCCAGCTCCTACAGTTTTTTAGCGTGTTCAGTCTTCAAAAAGGATCGGGCACTTGTCGGCCCCTTCCAGTTTTTTCAATTCTTCGACCACCTGCGGTCGCGCCCGGCGTAACGTCAGGCTGCGTCCCAACCCCTGCAACCGCCGCGCTTCCTGATGCAGCATCTCCACCCCGGAATAGTCGATAAAGTTGATCTGCTGCGCCTCGATCACCACTCGCTGGCCTTGCAGGCGTTGCAAGCGCACCTGCAGGTAGTGGCTGGCGCCAAAGAAGATCGACCCGCCGACCCGCAACACATCGTCTTCCCCATCGCGCCATTGCTGCACCCGTGGCTGCGAGGTGCGCTTGAGGTAGAAAAACAGCGACGCCAGCACCCCGGCATAGATTGCCGTTTGCAGCTCCAGCAGCAAGGTGGCCAGGCAGGTCAGGCCCATTACCACAAATTCTGCACGGCTGACCCGCCACAGTGCGCGGATGCCGCGATGATCCACCAGGCCCCAGCAGATCAGCAGGATGCTGGCGGCCATGCTCGGGATCGGGATGTGCGCAATCAACCCCGCGCCGAACAGCGCAAACAGCGCGACCCACAGCGCAGAAAACACCCCCGCCAGCGGCGAACAGGCACCCGCTTCGTAACTCAGGCCCGAGCGAGTGAAGGAACCAGCAGACAGGTAGCCGGAGAAAAATCCGCCGACGATGTTGGATAAACCCTGGGCGCGCACTTCCTGGTTGGCATCAAGCAGTTGTTGCGAACGTGCCGACAGCGAGCGGGCAATCGACAGGCTGGTGACCAGCCCCAACATGCCCACCGCCACGGCGCTGGGCAGCAGGCGCAGGATCATGTCCAGGTCCAGCGGCAACGGGCTGAACGGCGGCAGTTGGCCGATAAACGAGCTGACCCGCGCCACTTGCCCGAACATCGCCGGCCATGCCCACGCCATCAGGCTGCCCACGGTCAGGGCAATCAACAGGCTCGGCCAGCGCGGCACCCAGTATTTGAGCAGCGCGCCCACCAGCAAAGTGCCGAGCCCGAGGGCCAGTGACGGGCGATCCCACTCGCCGCCGTGGTCGATCAGCGCCAGCAGGCTGTTGATGGCGGTGGCCTGGCTGGGCAGGTCGAGCCCCAGCAGGTTGGGCAACTGGCCCAGGGCGATGACCACCGCTGCGCCGAGGGTGAAGCCGAGGACCACGGAATGGGAGACGAAATTGACCAGCGCGCCAAAGCGCAGCAGGCCCAACAGCCATTGGAAGACGCCGGCGAGCAAGGTCAGCAACAGGATCAGGGTGATGTAGTCCTGGGAGCCCGGCACTGCCAGCGGGCTGATGCTGGTGTAGAGCACGATGGAAATCGCCGCCGTCGGGCCGCAGATCAAATGCCAGGACGAACCCCACAGGCAGGCAATCAGCACCGGGATGATCGCCGCATACAGGCCGTATTCGGGAGGCAGGCCGGCGATCAGGGCGTAGGCGATGGATTGTGGCAACGCCAGCACCGCGCCGCTGAGGCCCACCAGTGCATCCCGGCCGACACTGGCGCGGGTCTGGCGTGGCAGCCAGCGCAGGAATGGGAAGAGTGTATGGGGCCGGGGCATTGGGCAGCTCAGGTCGAAAGGTTTGAGTCAGGGTATCAGCACAAACACAAGCCAGGTCCCACAGGGTGGCACTATTAAAGCCTGGCCTTGACCGCCGCCAACGCCTCCTGGCCATCCAGGGTTTTGACCCCCTCCAGCCACTGCTCCAGCATCGCTGGGTTGGCCCTGATCCATGCCTTCGCCGCGTCGGCATGGCTGACCTTGTTGTTCACCACCTCGGCCATGATGCTGTTCTCCATGTCCTGGGTAAATTTAAGGTTGGTCAGCAGCCTGGCCACATTCGGGCAGGCCTGTGCATAACCCTTGCGGGTCAGGGTGTACACGCTGCCGGTGTCGCCGAAGTATTTTTCGCCGCCCTTGAGGTAACGCATCTTCAACTGCACGTTCATCGGGTGCGGTGTCCAGCCGAGGAAGGTGACGAAACGCTCGCGCTTCACCGCCCTGGACACTTCGGCGAGCATCGCCTGTTCGCTGGACTCGATCAGCTTCCACTGGCCGAGGTTAAAGTCGTTCTTCTTGATGATCTCGTGCAGCGAAAGGTTGGCCGGCGCGCCGGAGCCGATGCCGTAGATTTTCTTGTCGAACTTGTCGGCAAATTTATCCAGGTCGGCAAAGTCACGCACACCGGCCTCCCACACATAGTCCGGCACCGCGAGGGTGAACTGCGTGCCTTCGAGGTTCCTGGCCAGTTGCACCACGTCGCCATTGGCCACGAACTTGTCATAGAAACCCTGCTGCGCGGGCATCCAGTTGCCCATAAACACATCCACCTGGCCGTCCTTGAGCCCGCCAAAGGTGATCGGCACCGCCAGGGTATCGACCTTGGCCTTGTAACCCATGCCGCTCAGTAGAAAACCGGTAATGGCGTTGGTGGCGGCAATGTCGCTCCAGCCGGGGTCGGCCATTTTTACCGTCTCGCAACGGGCGTCGGCATACACCTGGGTCGCACTCAACAACAGCACGGCACTCACGACTGTGGATAACGTTTGCATGGCCTTCCCCTTACTGGATTTATTGGTTTTGGCAGGGTTGTGGATAACGTGCCTTGCGCTCCAGATCGTCGAGGTCGATATGGTTGCGCATGTACTGCTGGCTGGCGTCTACCAGCGGCTGGTGATCCCAGCTCTTGAGTTTGCCCAGCGTCAGCGCCTCGTATACCAGGCGCCGGCGGCGCTGGCTGGCGAGCACTTGCTGGTGGATCGCGGGCATGTCCCATTTGCCCCGCGCCTCGGCCAGGAACGCGTCGAACAGCGTGCGATGGGCTGGCGACTGGCTGAGTTCTTGCTGCTCACGGGGGTCGTTATGCACATCGAACAGCAGGCAGGGATCATCCTCGCTGTAGATGAATTTGTAGGCGCCCCGGCGAATCATCATCAGCGGGCCAATGGTGCCTTCGGCCATGTACTCGCCGAACACTTCGTCATGCCCGCCCTGCCCCAGCAAGTGCGGGACCAGTGAGCGGCCATCCAGGGGCAATCGGCGGTCTAGTTCACCGCCGGCCAGCTCCACCAGGGTCGGCAACAGGTCCGCAGTGGACACCGCCGCACTCACCCGCCCAGCCTGGAATTGCCCCGGCGCGCTGACCAGCAGCGGCACCCGTGCGGCCATTTCAAACCAGTGCATTTTGTACCAGAGCCCACGCTCGCCGAGCATGTCGCCGTGGTCGCCGGAGAACACGATGATGGTGTCCTCGGCCAGGCCGGTGTCCTGCAGGGTTTGCAGGAGTTTGCCGACATTGCTGTCGATATAGCTGCACGCCCCGAAGTAGGCGCGTCGTGCATCGCGGATCTTATCCACAGGCAGTGGCTTGTCCCACAGGTCGTAGACCTTGAGCAGGCGCTGGGAATGGGGGTCCAGGTCGGCCTGGGGCGGGGTTGTAGGCATTGGGATGTCATTGTCGTCGTACAGATCCCAGAACGGCTTGGGAATGGTGTACGGGTCGTGGGGGTGGGTCATGGAGACCGTGAGGCAGAACGGCTGGTCACCGTCCTCGCGAATATGGTCGAACAGGTACTGCTGGGCCTTGAACACCACCTCTTCGTCGAAATCCAGCTGGTTGGTGCGCACACACGGGCCGGCTTGCAGCACCGACGACATATTGTGATACCAGGTGGGGCGCACGTCGGGCTCGTCCCAGTTCACCGCCCAGCCATAGTCGGCGGGGTAGATATCGCTGGTGAGGCGCTCTTCATAGCCGTGCAACTGGTCCGGCCCGCAGAAATGCATCTTGCCCGACAGCGCCGTGCGGTAGCCGAGGCGGCGCAGGTAGTGGGCGTAGGTCGGTATATCGGCGGGGAAATCCGCCGCGTTGTCGTAGGCGCCGATCTTGCTCGGCAACTGGCCACTAACCAGGGTGAAACGCGACGGCGCACACAGCGGGCTGTTGCAGTACGCGGCGTCGAACACCACGCCTTGGGCGGCCAGGCGGCTGAGGTTGGGCAGTTTGATCGGCGAAGGACCGTAGAACGGAAGCAACGGTGCGGCCATTTGATCGGCCATGATGAAAAGAATGTTCTTGCGCTTCATGGTCTCTCGGCATTCCATAGTCAATATTTATGCGATTGAGCATGGGGGCCATGGAATACGTGGTAAAGCCCATAGAGAGCAATGTCTAGGATAAGTACTGCTTATGTATAAAGCCCTGGGTAACCTGTCGCTGGACCTGTTGCGCGCCTTTGAAGCCGCCGCCCGTCATCGCAGCTTCACGGCGGCGGCGATGGAGCTGGGCACCACCCAGCCGGCCGTCAGCCAGCAGATCAAGCGCCTGGAAGAGCAGTTGGCCGTACGCTTGTTCGATCGCATCTACCGCGGCATCGAATTGACTGACGCCGGCAGGCTGTTGTTCGAGCACGTCCAGGCCGGGTTGCAGAGCATGGAGGCTGGCCTGGGGCTGATCACGCAACAGGACCAGCACGAAGTGTTGCAAGTGGCGACCGACTTCGCGTTCGCCGCCTACTGGCTGATGCCGCGCCTGCATCGCTTTCATGAAGCCAACCCGCAGGTGGATGTGAGCCTGGTCACCAGTGAGCGTAACCACGCGACCCTGCGCAGTGACATCGATGTGGCCGTGCTGTTTGGCGATGGGCGTTTTCGCCAGGGCCACAGCCAGTGGTTGTTCAACGAGGAAGTGTTCCCGGTGTGCAGCCCGCAACTGCTCAAGGGCCGCACCACGCCGCTGTCGCTGCAGAGCCTGCAGGCGTTACCGTTGCTGCACCTGCGCCAGGAAAGCCACAGCCAGTGGTTCGATTGGAACGGGCTGTTTCGCGAACTGGGGATCACTGCCGCGCCGACCCCGGGGCCGCTGCGGTTTGACAACTACACCCTGCTGATCCAGGCGGCGATTGCCGGCCAGGGCGTGGCCATTGGCTGGCGTCACCTGGTGGATAACCTGCTGGAGCAGCAGTGGCTGTGCCGGCCGATTGACGGCACGGTGATCTCGCGCTTTGGGTATTACGTGGTGTTGCCCCAGCGCAAACGGCGTGGGCCGTTGATCGAGCGGTTTGTCGAGTGGCTGATGGCCGAGCAGGCCGGCAGTGTGCAGTCCCTGGCCGGGCTGGCCCTGCCGTCGATTGCGGTCTAGGATCGGCCGATCAACGAGCCCGGAGCCTGTCATGCCATCTATCAAGGGCTATCACGCCCATATCTACTTCGACGCCAGCACGATCGAGCAGGCGCGCAAGCTCTGTGAGGACGCGGCGACCATCTTCCCGCTGCACAGGGGGCGCATGCATGAGCGGCCGGTGGGCCCCCACCCGGACTGGAGCTGCCAATTGGCGTTCGACCCCCAGTACATTGGTGTGGCGCTGCCGTGGCTGGCGCTCAATCGCAATGGCTTGGTGGTGTTCTTGCACCCCGAGACCGGTGATGACCTGAAGGACCACACCGACTACGCGATCTGGATGGGGGCCATGCGTCCGTTGGATCTGTCGATTTTTTAACCGGTTACAGTCAGCTGAATCCTTACGTTTGCGTGCGATAAAAAGCACGATTGCGTAGGGATTTTCTTTTCATTGTTCCAATATATGGGATTGATATTTATATATTGAGATGTTTCAAACCTTGGGTTTATATTCGGCCATCTGCTTTTTCAGCACCCACATTCCAGGTGAAGCGATGCCAGCGCAATTGATCGCGCTCGATTGGGGAACCAGTTCCCTTCGTGCTTATAAACTCGGCCCCGGTGGCCAGGTCCTCGAACAGCGCTCGCTGGCGTCGGGGATCATGCATTTGCCCAGCGAACCGCGGTTGATTGCCGGCGTTCACTGCAGCGATGGTTTTGAACTGGCGTTTGATAGCGCCTGTGGCGACTGGCTGGAGGCCCAGCCCCATCTGCCGGTGATCGCCTGCGGCATGGTCGGCAGCGCCCAGGGGTGGGGTCAGGCGCCTTACCGCAATACGCCGGTCGATGTCGCAGGCCTGGGCCAGGCGCTGCATAAGGTACCCAGCCTGCGCGGTGTCGAGGTGCATATCGTGCCCGGGGTGATCGAGCAGGTCGGCTTGCCCAATGTGATGCGCGGCGAAGAAACCCAGGTGCTCGGCGTGCTGCAAAGCCTGCCTGCCGGCGGTGAATTATTGATCGGCCTGCCTGGCAGCCATTCCAAATGGGTCGAGGTGGTCGATGGCTGCATCACCCACTTCGACACCTTCATGACCGGCGAACTGTTTGCGGTGCTGAGCAAGCACAGCCTGCTCGGGCGTACGCAAAAGAGCGCCGGGCAGTTCCAGGCAGAGGCCTTTGACCGGGGCGTGCAAGTGGCACGTTCAGGGGATGGCCGGCGCGGTGTGCTGTCGACGCTGTTCAGTGCGCGCACCCTGGGACTGACCGCCGAGTTGACTGCCGAGCAGCAGCCGGACTACCTGTCCGGCCTGCTGATCGGCCATGAACTGGCCGGCTTGCCCGACCGTGCACGCACCACGCCGATCATCCTGGTGGGTGCCGCTGCCCTCTGTGCCCGCTACCAACGCGCCCTCGCCCGGTGTGGTTTCAGCCACGTCAGCCTTGCGCAAGCAGCGAGCGAACGTGGCCTGTGGCAACTGGCGCTGGCCGCCGGGCTCACTCAACCTGCCATCGAGGCCTGACATGCTCAAGCAAGCACTCACACAAAACGGTTTGATCGCCATCCTGCGCGGCCTGCGCCCGGACGAGGCCGCCGCTGTCGGCCAGGTGTTGTACCAGGCCGGGTTCCGGGTGATCGAAGTGCCGCTCAACTCGCCCGATCCCTACACCAGCATCCGCACCCTGCGTGAGACGTTGCCGGCCGATTGCCTGATCGGTGCCGGCACGGTGTTGACCGCGGCGCAGGTGCAACAGGTGAAGGCGGCCGGTGGCCAGGTCATCGTCATGCCCCACAGCGATGCCAAGGTGCTGCGCGCCGCCAAAGCCGCGGGCCTGTACCTGTCGCCCGGGGTCGCGACGCCCACCGAAGCCTTCGCCGCCCTGGCCGAAGGCGCTGATGTGCTGAAGCTGTTCCCGGCCGAGCAAATGGGCCCGGCGGTGGTCAAGGCCTGGCTGGCGGTGTTGCCGGCCGGCACGGTGTTGCTGCCGGTGGGCGGGATTACCCCGGACAACATGCAGGTGTTCGTCGACGCGGGGGTCAAGGGCTTTGGCCTGGGCTCCGGGCTGTTCAAGCCCGGTATGAGTGTCGAGCAGGTGGCGGGCCGTGCCCAGGCGTATGTCGCTGCCTGGAACGCCTTGAACTGAGTGTGCCTGGCGCCCCGGCGCTGCATCCGACAAGAGAGACAAGCAGATGAAAATCACCAAACTGACCACCTTTATCGTGCCGCCGCGCTGGTGCTTCCTCAAAGTAGAAACCGACGCCGGCGTAACCGGTTGGGGCGAGCCCGTGGTTGAAGGCCGCGCCCATACCGTGGCGGCGGCGGTCGAAGAACTGTCCGACTACTTGATCGGCAAAGACCCACGCAATATCGAAGATATCTGGACCGTGCTGTATCGCGGCGGCTTCTACCGGGGCGGCGCGATCCATATGAGCGCCCTGGCCGGTATCGACCAGGCGTTGTGGGACATCAAGGGCAAGGCCCTCGGCGTGTCGGTCAGCGACCTGCTGGGCGGCCAGGTGCGGGACAAGATCCGCGTGTATTCGTGGATCGGCGGCGACCGCCCGGCCGACACTGCCCGTGCGGCCAAGGAAGCCGTGGCCCGTGGCTTTACGGCGGTGAAGATGAACGGCACCGAGGAGCTGCAATTTCTCGACACCTTCGACAAGGTTGACCAGGCCCTGGCCAACGTCGCCGCCGTGCGCGATGCGGTCGGCCCGAATGTCGGTATCGGCGTGGACTTCCATGGCCGGGTGCACAAGCCCATGGCCAAGGTGCTGATGAAAGAGCTGGACCCGTACAAGCTGATGTTTATCGAAGAGCCGGTGCTGAGCGAAAACTACGAAGCGCTCAAGGAACTGGCGCCCCTGACCAGCACCCCGATTGCCCTGGGCGAGCGGCTGTTTTCGCGCTGGGATTTCAAACGCGTGCTCAGCGAAGGCTACGTCGACATCATCCAGCCGGATGCGTCCCACGCCGGCGGCATCACCGAAACCCGCAAGATCGCCAACATGGCCGAAGCCTACGACGTGGCCCTGGCCCTGCACTGCCCGCTGGGGCCGATCGCCCTGGCGGCGTGCCTGCAACTGGACGCGGTTTGCTACAACGCGTTTATCCAGGAGCAAAGCCTGGGCATTCACTACAACGAGAGCAACGACCTGCTCGATTACGTGCGCGACCCGGGTGTTTTCGACTACGACCAGGGCTTTGTGAAGATCCCCAACGGGCCGGGCCTGGGGATTGAGATCAACGAGCAATACGTGATCGAGCGCGCGGCCATTGGTCACCGCTGGCGCAACCCGATCTGGCGGCATGCCGATGGCAGTTTTGCCGAGTGGTAAGCCCTGCCTGAAAGAGCGCGGTCAATGTGGGAGCGGGCTTGCTCGCGATTGCGGTAAATCAGCCAACTTATCAGGCACTGACACACCGCTATCGCGAGCAAGCCCGCTCCCACACTGAGTACGGTTTCTTCAGTCAATTTTTTCAGACCTCAATAAACATAATAAGAGGCTCCCCCTCATGCATCCTGAAACCCTCACCGGGCAGGCGTCCCTTGTCACGCCCAGCCGCAAGCGTTACTTCATCATGGTCCTGCTGTTTATCACGGTGGTGATCAACTACCTGGACCGCAGCAACCTGTCGATTGCCGCGCCGGCCCTGACCAGTGACCTGGGGATCGACCCGGTGCACGTCGGGCTGATTTTCTCGGCGTTCGGCTGGACCTACGCCGCCATGCAAATCCCCGGCGGCTGGCTGGTGGACCGGGTGCCGCCGCGCATTCTGTACACCGCGGCCCTGCTGCTGTGGTCGATTGCCACGGTAATGCTGGGGTTTGCCGCAAGCTTTATTGCCCTGTTCGTGTTGCGCATGGCCGTAGGCGCCCTGGAAGCGCCGGCCTATCCGATCAACAGCCGGGTGGTCACCAGTTGGTTTCCCGAGCGTGAGCGCGCCACGGCCATTGGCTTCTACACGTCCGGGCAGTTCGTCGGGCTGGCGTTCCTGACCCCGGTGCTGGCCTGGTTGCAGCACCATTATGGCTGGCACATGGTGTTTATCAGCACCGGTGCGGTGGGCATTCTCTGGGCGGTGGTCTGGTACGCGGTGTACCGCGAGCCACGGGATTTCAAAGGGGTCAACAGCGCAGAAATCGAGCTGATCCGCGCCGGCGGCGGGCTGGTAGACCTGGAGGCGCAAACCGCCAAGCGCAAGGCCCCCTTCAGTTGGGTCGACCTGGGCATCGTCTTGAGCAAACGCAAGCTGTGGGGCATCTACCTGGGCCAGTTCTGCCTGAACTCGACCCTGTGGTTTTTCCTGACATGGTTCCCGACCTACCTGGTGAAATATCGCGGCATGGACTTCATCAAGTCCGGCCTGCTCGCCTCGCTGCCGTTCCTCGCCGCCTTTGTCGGGGTGTTGTGTTCCGGGTTGTTTTCCGATTGGCTGATCCGCCGTGGCGCTTCGGTAGGCTTTGCCCGTAAGTTGCCGATCATCAGCGGCCTGCTGATCTCCACGGCGATCATCGGCGCCAACTTCGTCGACTCGACGCCGTGGGTGATTGCGTTCCTGGCCGTGGCGTTTTTCGGCAACGGCCTGGCCTCGATCACCTGGTCGCTGGTGTCGACCCTGGCGCCGGCACGGCTGTTGGGGCTGACCGGCGGGGTATTCAATTTCATCGGCAATTTGGCGGCGATCACCACGCCGATCGTCATCGGCTTTCTGGCCACCGGCGATTCGTTTGCGCCGGCGATCACCTATATTGCCGTTCTGGCGTTGCTCGGTGCGCTGTCCTACATATTGCTGGTGGGCAAGGTCGAGCGCATCGAACTCAAGGAGTGACGAGCGACCCGGGGTCGCCCGTTCTACCCCGGCTACGGCGTGGTCGGCACCGACATCTCGTTACGGAAGATATTCAACGGGTCCCAGCGCTTTTTGGTACGGCGCAGGCGGCTTTCGATAATGGTGTTCGGGAAAAAGATCCGGTACCACTGGGTATTTTTCCCATTGGCCGGGTTCCCGCCCAGGTAGGTCATGTCCAGGTCCGGGTAGTTGATGTAGCACCCCTCGAACTGATCATTGAGCGGCACGCCCTGGCTGTCAGCGAAGGCCTGGAAATACAGGCCTTGAATCCAGTCGGCATGGGCCTGGTCGGCCTCGGCACTGGCATCGCGCCAGTAGCATTGCGGCTGCCACTTGAGATACGACGAGCGCTGGGCCACCGAGCTTTGTACCCGTGTGGGTCCATCGGGCTGATTGATACACCCGCCAAACGACTGGATCTGGATCAGGCTTTGGGTCAGGTATTTATCCGGGTCTGGCCGGGTGAGGGTTGCCCAGATGGCCGACAGCACCTGGGGGGTGAACACGCCCTTTTGATAGGCCGACTTGTAACGACCCCGCTGGTTATCGCCGGAACCGTTGACCGATTGACTGAACGGTAGCCAATCCATGCGCCTGGCGGCCTGGTGCGCGCTGGACAGTGAGTCGATCGTGCGCCCGGCCGGGCTGCTGCGCGGCAGGTGGACCACATAAAACGGCGGGATCGACTCGGTGGCGCGTACGGCGACGGCGGCGAGCATCGTGGCGACAAAATCCTCGAAAGGCGCCAGGTCATCGAGCAAGCCATCCTTGTCCACGTAATGAATACCCAGGGTCACGTTGCCGGTGTTCTGATGGCGCATTTCCAGTTTTGTCGCCAGGCCCCAGGTATTGGCATTCGCCTGATTGTTCGCAAACCAGGCCTGGTAGGTCTCAAGCAGACGCTCCAGGGCCGCTTGCGTGAGGTCGGCCCAATCCCATTCCAGCACCAGCCAATACACCTCCTTTGGCGCTTGTGGCAGTGCCTTGAAGTAGTAGCTGGTAATGATGCCGAACTGCCCGCCCCCGCCGCCACAGCAGGCGGCGAACAGGTCCAGTTCATCGGCGTCGCTGCTTTCACGGGACACATGGGTGGCCAGCAGCCCCGTGCCCTGGGGGTTGGGCACCAGGATATCGACGCCGGACAACCAGTCGCAGGTCAGGCCGTACTTGCGTGACAGGAAGCCATAGCCGCCACCGCAGATATGCCCCCCGGCGCCCACGGAATAACAGGAGCCACCGGGCAGGGTCTTGCCGGCGGCCGTGTACAGCGCCACATAGGTGTCCCAGTTCTGGCAGCCGGCCGCCACGCGGAATTGGTAGCCATAGGGCGCCTCGGGCACCAGCACCGAGCGCAGTTGCCCGTCGGCTTGATACGCCAGGGTCTTGAGTCGGCCTATATCGAGGATCGACAGGGTTTCGTTGGGGTGGCCGGGCATCCGGTTGGAGACAAAACCTTCATAGCAATGGCCGCCGCTGCGCACCGTAATGCGCCCATCGGCGAGCGCCAGGGCCTGGGCGGCGGCGTCGATAATGTCTTGTTCGCTATAGCAGATATAGATCCGGCTGGCGCCATTGGGCGACGACTCACCCTGCACATTGCCCAACGGCCAACGCAGGTTGAAACCCTTTTGCAACGTGGAATGACGGCGGTCCGAGGAGGTGACGAGATCAAATGCCATGTTGTGCTCCAAAGAGACAGAATGACTTCTGATGCGGCTAACTTAACGACCGGGAAGGCAAGAACTGCAGAGTGCCGAGGCGGTTAGACGGCAATAGGCATGAAGTACGGTGAGTGAAGGCAGGTAGCCTGCCCGCTTCAGCCTAGTCCAAAAATGCAGGTGCCGGCTTGCCTGCGATGGTGTCAGATAAAAAGCCGCAAGGTGTCAGGCATCCTGCGTCATCGTTAACGACCCTCGCGAGCAAGCCCGCCCCCCGTTACTTACGGGCGTTACGTACACCTTCCGACAGCGCGGCACACAGGCTTAACACCCCATCGATCGCTTGCTGGTCGTGGCTGGCATTGGCGATATGGTCGATCAGCGCCGACCCCACCACCACACCGTCCGCCAGGCGGGCGATGGCGGCGGCCTGTTCCGGGGTGCGGATGCCGAAGCCGATGCTGATCGGCAGGTCGGTATGCCGGCGCAGGCGGCCGACGGCCTCTTCCACGTGTTCCAGGGTGGCGGCACCGGCACCGGTCACACCGGCCACCGACACGTAGTACACAAACCCGGAGCTGCCGTTGAGCACGGTGGGCAGGCGCACATCGTCGGTGGTGGGCGTGGTCAGGCGGATAAAGTCGATGCCGGCGGCCTGGGCCGGGTCGCACAGTTCGCTGTTATGTTCCGGCGGCATATCGACCACGATCAGGCCATCGACGCCGGCCTCTTTGGCATCACTGATAAAGCGCGGCACGCCGTACATATGGATCGGGTTGAAGTAGCCCATCAACACCAGTGGCGTGTCGCTATTGCCCTGGCGGAACTCGCGCACCATCTGCAGGGTTTTCGCCAGGTTCTGCTTGGCGCCCAACGCGCGGATATTGGCCAGTTGGATCGCCGGGCCGTCGGCCATCGGATCGGTGAAGGGCATGCCCAGCTCGATCACATCGGCACCGGCTGCCGGCAAGCCCTTGAGGATCGCCAGGGAGGTGTCATACCCCGGGTCGCCGGCGGTAATGAAGGTCACCAGGGCGGCGCGGTTTTGTTCCTTGAGTTGCGCAAAGCGGGTTTGCAGGCGGCTCATTTAGTGTTTCTCCTGCTGGGACTGTTCCATATGGTGCATCACGGTCTGCATGTCCTTGTCGCCACGGCCCGACAGGTTGACCACCATCAGGTGATCCTTGGGCAGGCTCGGTGCGCGCTTGAACACTTCGGCCAGGGCGTGGGCGCTTTCCAGTGCAGGAATAATCCCTTCCAGGCGGCAGCATTTGTGAAAGGCGTCGAGGGCTTCGTCATCGGTGACCGAGGTGTACTGAACGCGGCCGATATCGTGCAACCACGCATGCTCAGGACCGATGCCGGGGTAGTCGAGGCCCGCGGAAATCGAGTGGGCGTCGATGATCTGGCCGTCGTCGTCCTGCAACAGGAAGGTACGGTTGCCATGCAGCACGCCCGGTACGCCGCCGTTGAGGCTGGCGGCGTGCTTGCCGGTCTCGATGCCGTAGCCGGCGGCTTCCACACCGATGATTTGCACGCCGGTGTCATCGAGGAACGGGTGGAACAGGCCCATGGCGTTGGAGCCACCGCCGATGCACGCCACCAGGCTGTCCGGCAGGCGGCCTTCCTGGGCTTGCAACTGGGTGCGGGTTTCCTTGCCGATCACCGCCTGGAAGTCGCGCACCATTGCAGGGTAAGGGTGCGGGCCAGCCACGGTGCCGATCAGGTAGAAGGTGCTGTCGACGTTGGTCACCCAGTCGCGCAGGGCTTCGTTCATCGCGTCCTTGAGGGTGCCGGTGCCGGCGACCACCGGGATCACTTCGGCGCCCAAAAGCTTCATGCGGAACACGTTGGCCTGCTGGCGCTCGATATCGGTGGTGCCCATGTAGATCACACATTGCAGGCCAAACCGCGCGGCGACGGTGGCGGTGGCCACGCCGTGCATGCCGGCGCCGGTCTCGGCGATGATACGTTTCTTGCCCATGCGCCGCGCCAGCAGGATCTGGCCGATGCAGTTGTTGATTTTGTGCGCGCCGGTGTGGTTCAGCTCTTCGCGCTTGAGGTAGATCTTGGCGCCGCCGCAGAACTCGGTCAGGCGTTCGGCGAAATACAGCGGGCTTGGGCGTCCGACGTAATCGCGCTGGAAGTAGGCCAGTTCTTCGTTGAAGGCCGGATCGATCTTGGCCGCTTCGTATTCGCGGGCCAGGTCGAGGATCAACGGCATCAGGGTTTCCGCCACGTAGCGGCCACCGAATGCGCCAAACAGGCCGTTGGCGTCAGGGCCGTTGCGTAAATCGGTCTGGGACTGGGTCATGGTGCGCTCCAGGAAGAAGAGAGGGGAGAGGCAATGACGGCCACTCTACCCCCTGACGCGGTACGGTGAAAACCGATAAGATCGCCGCAACCTGTCAGGAAAACTCACAGATGAGCCGAGACCTTCCCCCGCTTAACGCCTTGCGCGCATTTGAAGCCACCGCCCGCCTCAACAGCGTCAGCCAGGCTGCCGAACAATTGCACGTGACCCACGGTGCCGTCAGCCGACAACTGAAAGTGTTGGAAGAACACCTTGGCGTGAGTCTTTTCGTCAAGGATGGGCGCGGCATTAAACTCACAGATGCCGGCGTGCGGCTGCGCGATGCCAGCGTCGAGGCGTTCGAGCGCCTGCGGGATGTGTGCGGGGCGTTGACCCAGAGCAGCGCCGACGCGCCCTTTGTGCTTGGCTGTTCCGGCAGTTTGCTGGCGCGCTGGTTTATTCCACGGCTGGGGCGCCTGAATGCCGACTTGCCGGATTTGCGCCTGCATCTGTCGGCGGGCGAAGGCGACCTTGACCCCAGGCGGCCGGGCCTGGATGCACTACTGGTGTTTGCCGAACCGCCATGGCCTGCGGATATGCAGGTGTACGAACTGGCTGGCGAGCGGATCGGCCCGGTGATGAGCCCGCACTTTGCCCACTACCAGGCCCTGCGCGAGGCGCCCGCCCAGGCCCTGCTGGGCGAAGCCCTGTTGCACACCACCTCGCGTCCGCAAGCCTGGCCCAACTGGGCGCAGCACCATGGCATCGAGGCCGGCGCGTTGCAGTACGGCCAGGGTTTTGAGCATTTGTATTATTTGCTGGAGGCGGCCGTGGCTGGCCTGGGGGTGGCGATCGCCCCGCAACCGCTGGTGGCGGAGGACGTGCGCGCCGGTCGCCTGGTGGCGCCGTGGGGCTTTAGCCAAACCCCGGCGCACCTGGCGTTGTGGTTACCCAAGCGCGCCGCAGATGGGCGCGCCCGGCAGCTGGCGCAGTGGCTCAAGGCTGAGCTGGCGCGCCAGCCGGCTTAGTCACCGCGCTTGCACAGCAGGTAGGCCGCCAGCAGGCCCAGGGCGCCAACGGCAACGCCGGCGGTGGTCCAAGGGTGCTCCTGGGCATAGTCACGGGTGGCCGCCCCGGTTTCGCGGATTTTCACTTTGCCTTCTTCGTAGGCGTCGCTGATCAGGTGGCGGGAGTGCTTGAGGGCATTCTCGGCATTGCTTTTGAGGGCCTTGAGGGTTTTGCGCGACTCGTCAGACGCATCGTCCTTGAGGCTCTCAAGGGATTTGAGCAGGCTCGAAATCTCGGCTTCCATGCTTTCCAATGACGCTTTGCGTAAAGAGGTGTTGGCCATGTGGGCTCTCCTGGAGTGATTGAGTGGCATTGTTGGTTCCGACTGCGGGGGGTGCAGAAAGTGCAGTAAATCTGAACTTTCAAGTGAGAAGGGGCGCCAGAAGCAGTACGAGGAATCACTGCTAGGCTGTATTCAACGACCCAGGAGAACGCTCATGTCTGATCATCACACCTACAAGAAAGTCGAACTGGTGGGTTCGTCCCCAACCAGCATCGAGGACGCCATCAACAATGCCCTGGCCGAGGCCAGCAAGAGCATCAAGCATCTGGAGTGGTTCGAGGTGACCGAAACCCGTGGCCACATCAAGGACGGCAAGGCCGCGCACTTCCAGGTGACGCTCAAGGTGGGCTTTCGTATTGCCAATAGTTGATAGGCTTGGTTGAACTTTGCACGCTGGCTGATTGCCATAACCTGCGCGACACCCTTTGGGCGCCGATGCCCTCTGCGTCGGCGCGCACTTTTTGATCAGCGCAAGGAAAGTAACGGATGAAAAAGTTTCTGTTAGCGGTAGGTTTGTTGAGCCTGGCGGGTACGGCCCTGGCGGCGGGCAAGCCGTGTGACGAGCTGAAAAGCGAAATCGACGCCAAGATCCAGGCCAATGGCGCTTCCGGGTACACCCTGGAAATTGTCGATAAAGGCAGCGCAACCAATGGCGACGTCGTCGGCAGTTGCGAAGGTGGTACCAAGGAAATCGTCTACAACCGCGGGTGATCCTGTGCGGCAGACGTAAAAACCGACGCCAGGGCGTCGGTTTTTTTATTTGTGTGGGTCAGCCCTTCATCACCTGGGCCAGCAGCTCGTAGGAATGAATCCGATCAGCATGCTCGTACAGGTCGCAGGTAAAGATCAGCTCATCGGCACCGGTCTGCTCGATCAACACCTCCAGTTTGGCGCGAATCTTCGCCGGGCTCCCCACCATCGCCAGGCCCAGGAAATTGCCGACCGCTTCTTTTTCATGAGGCTGCCACAAGCCGTCCATGCTGTCGACCGGCGGGCGCTGTACCAGGCTCTGCCCGCGCATCAGCGCGAGGATTCGTTGGTAGACCGAGGTGGCCAGGTAATCGGCCTGCTCATCGGTATCCGCGGCCACCAGCGGCACGCCGAGCATCACGTAGGGCTTGTCGAGCACGGCTGAAGGCTTGAAGTGATTGCGATAGACGCGAATCGCCTCATGCATCATGCGCGGTGCGAAATGGGAGGCGAAGGCGTAGGGCAACCCGCGTTCACCGGCCAATTGGGCGCTGAACAGGCTGGAGCCCAGCAGCCACACCGGGACGTTGGTGTCGGTGCCCGGGACGGCGATCACCCGTTGCTCGGGCGTGCGTGGGCCCAGGTAGGCCATCAACTCGGCCACATCCTCGGGGAAGTCGTCGGCACTGCCGGAGCGCTCGCGGCGCAGGGCGCGGGCGGTCATCTGGTCGGAGCCGGGCGCACGGCCCAGGCCCAGGTCGATCCGCCCGGGGTACAGGCTTTCCAGGGTGCCGAACTGCTCGGCGATCACCAGTGGCGCGTGGTTGGGCAGCATCACGCCGCCGGATCCGACGCGGATGCTCGAGGTGCCACCGGCCAGGTAGCCCAGCAGCACCGAGGTTGCGGAGCTGGCGATGCCATCCATATTGTGGTGCTCGGCCACCCAGAAACGGGTGTAGCCGAATTTTTCCACATGCTGGGCCAGGTCCAGGGAATTACGCAGCGACTGCGCGGGGCTGCCATTGGCGCGCACCGGCACCAGGTCGAGGGTCGAGAACTTCACATCGGACAGTGGTTTCATAAGCCTGCTTCTCCATAGGGGCGCAGGCTTGTGACGAACCAATACCTGCCGCTGCATGTGCATGTCCTATGCAATGAGGGCATATACCCGAGATTCAATAGCCGCTGTGAAATTTCCTACTTGGCTGCTTGGTTTTTCCAGTGGGGATGAACTTTGCCAGAGCTTCTATCCTCAGAACCTTACTGATGCACAACCACTGCTTGGGAGATTGCCATGAGTATCGTGAAAAAAGCCTCCGCCCACTGGGAAGGCGACCTGAAAACCGGCCTGGGTTCTATCTCGACCGAAACCGGCGTGCTGCGCGAAGCCCCCTACGGCTTCAAGGCACGTTTTGAAGGTGGCAAGGGCACCAACCCTGAAGAACTGATCGGCGCGGCCCATGCCGGCTGTTTCTCCATGGCCTTTTCGATGATCCTGGGCGAGGCCGGGCTCAAGGCCGACAGCATCGACACCCAGGCCGAAGTGACCCTGGATCAGGTGGACGGTGGTTTTGCGATCGCCGCAGTCCACCTGATCCTCAAGGCCAAGATCCCCGGCGCGAGCCAGGCGCAGTTCGATGAGCTGAGCAAAAAGGCCAAGGAAGGATGCCCGGTATCCAAGGTCCTGAATGCCACCATCACGCTGGACGGTACGCTGCTGTCTGTTTGATTCCGGGTGAGGTGATGAGGGGGGACTCTCATCACCCTCTTCTTATATGCCCTGCTGTTTAGACTGAAAATGGTTGCGAGATTTGAATTGCTCAATTGTCTTGGAACCGTATTGCCGGTGACGCCACGTATATTATCAAGTCAACTATAACTGCGTACTTTGCGTAAGCATTAACGAATGCGCCAGGTTGGTAGTGATGAGATTAAAGTGAGTCAGAGGCATTATTATGAAATTAACCGATAGATCGCCTGCCAGTTTTTCTCCTGCTGCACAATATTCGGAATCATCCGCTAACGGTTTGTTTGATGAACCTGGAAAGCAGCGTCGGGACTTTTCCAATACGATAACCGTATCTGAAATAAAGAAGCCGGACGCTTCACTGCTTTCTGCCGAAGATGGGTTGTCAAAAAAGTACTCCCTTTTGAGTGATTGCAATGTAACGGTTTCCCGCGAGCTGAAGTGGGTCGAAAAGGAAGATGGGGTTGAAGTCGCAAAAGATAGCTTGGTGATAGAAACTACAAGCCAGGCGGATACTGTTCATGTTAAGCGCGCAAAAAATGGCGGTCTTGATATTGTCGTCAATGATCGGGCTTACCATATAGACAGCCATCAACCTGAGCAGAAAATTCCGCAGATCCATATTAAAACCCTCGGCGGTGACGACCGCGTATGGGTCGATCCTGATGTCGGCGAGCACATGTTGATTGAGACCGGGGACGGTGCGGACCATGTGAGGGCTGGGGCCGGCAATACGCGGGTGTTTGCCGGTGCCGGCAACGATACCGTGGTGCTGGGAAGCGGCTTTGGTTATGTCGAGGGCGGTGAAGGCGATGACGTACTGATTGGCGGCAGCGGCATGAGTGCGATGTACGGTAATAATGGCAACGATAAAATGTTTGCGGGCTACTTTGCCAATACTCAAAAAACCTACATGGATGGCGGCCGTGGTGATGATGAAATGTACGCAATAAGCGGGCGCACGATCATGCACGGCGGTATGGGTGATAATGCGATGACAAGTTATGGCGGTAGCCATATTTATACCGGCAAAGGCAATAATAGGGTTGTCTCACTCAATGATGCAGATACTATATTTGCCAAGAAAGAGGATATTGTACAGCGCGACCCTGGATCTAAGTTGGTAGGCGTCAGCTATTCCGATGTAGGGCATGAGGGGTTGAAGGTTACGGGGCGCCCTGAATTCAGACAGCGGGTCGAAGATGATCTTGAGTTGCTCCGGCTTTCACCGACCGGGCAACAACTGTTAGCGGAATTGGATGCGGCTTTCCAACGTAACACCATGCCCAAGCTCGATTCGGAGGGGGTTGAAACCAAAAAAGAGAAAAACAGGCGGCAGCCGGAAAATCAGATCATTAAGATCAAGGAGCTAGAGACGGATAACGGGAACTTCTTTTCCCGGGAACTGGGCTTTAATCCTTCCTTTATAGATACCGTGCATCAGTCATTTCCAATCAGTGTTTTACAGCATGAACTGTCGCACGGTTTTAATTGGGTAAACAAAAGTAAGTTAGAAGGCCAAACCAGGGTAAATGATAGCGCCACTGGCCTGGAGGACAATATGGAGCGTCAAGCCGTCGGGTTACAGACAAACGAGTCATTCGATTTCGACAGAGACCCATCTACGCCGCCTACATTCACCAATCCAAAGCCTTTCACGGAGAACGGCCTTCGTGAGGAGATGGGCGAACCCTTGCGTACGGCCTACAAAATCGAAAATGTTGTTTGAAAGGCCAATGAGCCTGCATAGGGAAGTGGTGAGCCAAGGGCATTAAATCAGAACTCGCCTTGTGCAAATGTGGTCGAATAGTCGATTGCAACGTGAGCGCACACCCGTGCGCGATGCATTTAGGGAGCGTCACCCATGAAACGTTTTGCCTTGGCGATTATTTGCAGTGCTTTGGCCACATCGGCCCTGGCCGCGCCGAAAGACTGTGAAGAGCTCAGGAAAGAGATTGAAGTCGGCCTGCAGGCCAAGGCAATCCCCTCCTACACCCTGGAAATCATCACCGCCGAAGAAGCCAAGAATCATGACGAAGCCATGATCGTCGGCTCTTGCGAAAACGGCACCAAGCGCATCATCTACCAGCGCAACGATGACTGATCAGGGAATGCAGTTGACGCTGCGTTCCTCGGCCAGCAACTGACGCTGGGCGTTATACAGGCGGATATTCGGGGTGAAGCCCAGCGAGCGCCCTTCCAGGCGGTAGCGCTGGCCGGCCTGGAACTGGTCGTATTGCAGGGTGATAAAACAGGTGCGCTCCTGGGGCTGGTTCAGCCCGCCACCCAGGCCGGCGCCGGCATACACTTCAAAGTCAAAACGCACCATCAACTCATGGCTGCCCGGTGGCACCTGGAAGTAGCGCCCATCGTCGAGGGCCTTACCGTCCAGGCGCTGCGCCATGACCAGTTTGGCGCCCGGCGTCGGGGTGGCGAAATCGACCCAGGCCTGTTGTGGGTCTGCCGGCGGGATCGGGGTGGAGGCGCAGGCGCTGAGAAATATCGCCGCGAGGGGAAGCAGGAGCTGACGCATAACGGGCACTCAACCGTAGGAATGGTATGAGCATAACCCCTGCCAGGCAGTTAGTCTGGCAGGCCGATGACGGTGGAGCGGTTTGAAATGATGTGGCGTTTATTGGCGGGGCTGACGTGCCTGTTGCTCGGCGGTTGCTCCAGTGTCAGCTATTACAGCCAACTGGCCAGCGGCCAATGGCAGTTGCTGCGAGCGCGGGAACCGGTGGCCGCAGTGATTGCCGATCCGGCGCGGCCGCAAGTGTTGCGCGATCACCTGGCGCAATCCCAGAAAGCGCGCACCTTCGCCAGTCAACAACTGCACCTGCCCGACAACCAGAGCTATCGCCTGTACGCCGATATCGGCCGGCCATACGTCGTCTGGAATGTCTTCGCTACATCGGAATTTTCCTTGCTGCCCCAGAACCATTGCTTTCCGATCGCCGGGTGCGTGGCCTACCGCGGTTATTACACTCAGGGTGCGGCCCGGGGCGAGGCCGCGCTGTTGCAACGGCGTGGCATGGATGTGTCGATTGGCGGGGTCGAGGCTTATTCCACCCTGGGCTGGTTCAATGATCCGATCATGAGTTCGATGATGCGCTGGGGTGAAGAGCGCCTGGCCACGGTGATTTTTCACGAGCTGGCGCACCAGCGTTTTTATGTGAAGGACGACACCGAGTTCAATGAGTCGTTTGCCACCTTTGTCGAACAGGAAGGCACCCGACAATGGCGCGCGGTCCGTGGTCTTGCGCCTGCGAGCGAGTCGACCTTGAAGCAGCGCGACCAATTTATCCAACTGATCCTCGATACCCGCAGCCGCCTGGAGCGCCTGTATGCGCAGCCGTTGGCCGCAGATGCCATGCGCCAGGCCAAGGCGGCCGAGTTCGAGCGCTTGCGCCGTGATTATCGGCACTTGCGTGACAGCCAGTGGGCCGGTGACCCGCGTTATGACGCCTGGATCAATCAGCCGATGAACAATGCGCGCTTGCTGCCATTTGGTTTGTATGACCAGTGGGTGCCGGCGTTTGCGGCATTGTTTCACCGGGAGGGCGGGGATTGGCTGAAGTTCTACGGTGCCGTGGAGCAATTGGGAAGGCTGCCTGTGGAGCAGCGCAAACTGGCGTTGCGGCAGTTGGTCGGTGGCGACCTTTAGGGTCTCATCGCTGGCAAGCCAGCTCCCACATTGGTCGGTGTTTACACATCAAAATGTGGGAGCGGGCTTGCCCGCGATAGCCATCTCAAGCCCGCCACAAAAACGCCTGATGCATCTCCTCCAGTGTCTCAAAATGCCAGCGCGGCGCTTCGGCACTCAACTCTGCAAAGCTGCCAAACCCATACCCAACCGCCGCCGCATCCAGGCCATTGCTGCGTGCGCCGATCAGGTCGTGCTTGCGGTCGCCGATCATCAAGGTGGTGGCCGGATCCAGGCCTTCCTCACGCATCAAATGGGCGATCAACTCGACTTTGTTGGTGCGCGTGCCGTCCAGCTCGCTGCCGTAGATCACCTTGAAGTGCTTGGCGAAATCGAAATGCCGGGCGATCTCCCGGGCAAATTCCCACGGCTTGGAGGTGGCCACATACAGCTGGCGACCCTGGCCGTTTAACGCTTCCAGCAAGGGCATGACCCCGTCGAATACCCGGTTTTCATAGAGCCCGGTGACCTTGAAGCGCTCGCGATAGAAGTTCACCGCCTCCCAGGCCCGCGCCTCGTCGAAGTCGTAGAACTGCATAAAGGCCTGTAGCAACGGCGGGCCGATAAAGTGTTCAAGCTTGGTCAGGTCCGGCTCATCGATGCCCAGCTTGGCCAGGGCGTACTGGATCGAGCGGGTGATGCCTTCCCGTGGGTCGGTCAGGGTGCCGTCCAGGTCAAACAGGACCGTCTGGTAATCCAGGGTCATTGGGCGAACCCCTCTGCCAGGTGCAGGTCCTTGAGCTTCACGTAGTTCGCGGCGCTGTAGGTGAAAAAGGCGCGTTCCTTGTCAGAAAGTGCACGAATTTGTTTAACCGGGCTGCCCACATACAAAAAGCCGCTTTCAAGTTTCTTGCCCGGCGGCACCAGGCTGCCGGCACCGATGATCACATCGTCCTCAACCACCGCGCCGTCCATCACAATGCTGCCCATGCCGATCAGGATGCGGTTGCCCACGGTGCAGCCATGCAGCATGACTTTATGGGCGATGGTTACATCGTCGCCGATCAGCAGCGGGAAACCGTCAGGATTGAACGGCCCGGCGTGGGTAATGTGCAGCACGCAGCCGTCCTGCACGCTGGTGCGCGCACCGATGCGGATGCGGTGCATGTCGCCGCGAATCACCGTCAGCGGCCAGACCGAGCTGTCGGCGCCGATTTGAACATCGCCGATCACCACCGCCGAAGCATCGACGAAAGCCCCGGCGCCGAGGGTTGGCGTGTGATTCTGATAGGTGCGAAGGGTCACGATAGCCTCTCTCTGTTTGGTTGATAGCTGCGGTGGACGTTGATTGTAATTAAGATGGCCCCATCTTTGTCTTACCTGTTTCTTCAGCCAAGGTGCCAACCGTGAGCGCGAACAACCCCCTTTTGCAGTCCTACGACCTGCCGCCGTTCTCGGCGATCCGTGCCGAGCACGTCCAACCGGCCATCGAACAGATCCTGGCCGACAACCGCGTCGCCATCGAAGGTATCCTGCAAAGCCAGGGAAAAAATCCGACATGGGCCGGCCTGGTCCTGGCCATGGACGAGCTCAACGACCGCCTGGGCGCCGCCTGGAGCCCGGTCAGCCACCTCAATGCCGTGTGCAACAGCGCTGAACTGCGCGAAGCCTACGAGGCCTGCCTGCCGGCATTGAGCGCCTATTCCACCGAGATGGGCCAGAACCGCGAGCTGTTCCAGGCCTTCGAGGCCCTGGCCAACAGCCCGCAAGCGGCCGGTTTCGACGTGGCGCAAAAAACCATTCTGGAGCATGCACTGCGCGATTTCCGCCTGTCGGGCATCGACCTGCCGCCCGAGCAGCAGAAGCGCTATGCCGAAGTGCAGAGCAAACTCTCCGAATTGGGCAGCAAGTTCTCCAACCAATTGCTCGACGCCACCCAGGCCTGGACCAAGCACGTCACCGATGAAGCCACCCTCGCCGGCCTGACCGACTCGGCCAAGGCGCAAATGGCTGCTGCGGCCCAGGCCAAAGACCTCGACGGCTGGTTGATCAGCCTGGAATTCCCCAGCTACTACGCGGTGATGACCTACGCCCACGACCGCGCCCTGCGCGAAGAAGTCTACGCGGCCTACTGCACCCGTGCGTCGGACCAGGGCCCGAATGCCGGTCAGAACGATAACGGCCCGGTGATGGAACAGATCCTCGACCTGCGTCAGGAATTGGCCCAACTGCTCGGTTTCGCCTCCTTCTCCGAACTGAGCCTGGCCACCAAAATGGCCGAATCCAGCGACCAGGTACTTGGTTTCCTACGTGACCTGGCCAAGCGCAGCAAACCGTTTGCCGCCCAGGACCTGCAACAGCTCAAGGCCTACGCCGCCGAACAAGGCTGTGCCGACCTGCAAAGCTGGGACAGTGGTTTCTACGGCGAAAAGCTGCGTGAACAGCGCTACAGCGTGTCCCAGGAAGCCCTGCGCGCCTACTTCCCGATCGACAAAGTGCTCGGCGGCCTGTTTGCCATCGTCCAGCGCCTGTACGGCATCGAGATCGCCGAGCAGAAAGGCTTCGACACCTGGCACCCGGATGTTCGCCTGTTTGAAATCAAGGAAAACGGCCAGCACGTCGGCCGCTTCTTCTTCGACCTGTATGCCCGCGCCAACAAGCGTGGCGGTGCCTGGATGGACGGTGCCCGTGACCGCCGGCGCACCGCCGAAGGCGTGCTGCAAAGCCCGGTGGCCAACCTGGTGTGCAACTTCACCCCGGCCGACAGCGGCAAGCCTGCCCTGCTGACCCACGATGAAGTCACCACCCTGTTCCATGAGTTCGGCCACGGCCTGCACCACCTGCTGACCCGCGTCGAACACGCCGGTGTATCCGGCATCAACGGCGTGGCCTGGGATGCGGTGGAGTTGCCGAGCCAGTTCATGGAGAACTGGTGCTGGGAGCCGGAAGGCCTGGCGCTGATTTCCGGTCACTACGAAAGTGGCGAAGCCCTGCCCCAGGACCTGTTGGAAAAAATGCTCGCGGCGAAGAACTTCCAGTCCGGCCTGATGATGGTGCGCCAGCTGGAATTCTCGCTGTTCGACTTTGAGCTGCACGCCACCCACGGCGATGGCCGCAGCGTGGCGCAGGTGCTCGAAGGCGTGCGCGACGAAGTCTCGGTGATGCGTCCTCCGGCCTACAACCGCTTCCCCAACAGCTTCGCGCATATTTTCGCCGGGGGTTACGCGGCGGGGTACTACAGCTACAAGTGGGCTGAAGTACTGTCGGCGGATGCCTTCTCTAAGTTTGAAGAAGACGGCGTGCTCAATGCCCAAACTGGCCGGGCCTTCCGCGAGGCGATCCTGGCCCGTGGCGGTTCCCAGGCACCGATGGTGCTGTTCGTCGACTTCCGCGGACGCGCACCGTCGATTGACGCACTCTTGCGCCACAGCGGCCTGAGTGAGGACGCGGCAGCATGAGTGACGTGCCTGTGATCACCAAAAAGCAATTTATCGCCGGCGCCGTGTGCCCGGCGTGCAGCGAGCCGGACAAGCTGAAGATGTGGACCGAAGACAGCGTGCCGCACCGCGAGTGCGTGGCCTGTGGTTATACCGATACGCTTAATGACCAGGGGTTGTCGGTGCCCAAGGAATTGGGCACGCGGGTCAATACCTCGGCGTTGAAAGCACCGGCCGACCCCAAGGTGCAGGCGGTGCAGTTCTTCCCTAATCCGAAGCTGAAAAAAGACTAAAGAAGCGACGCCAACCACTGTAGGAGCGAGCTTGTGTGGGAGCGGGCTTGCTCGCGATAGCGCTGTATCAGTCGACATTTTTGTTAGCTGACACACCGCATTCGCGAGCAAGCCCGCTCCCACACAGGTTCGCTCCTACATTTTTTTGCGCGCATTTCTCGAATTTCCTGGCTGAAACGATTCTCCCATTCCTTAGCCTGCTATCATTTGTAACCATTGATTACATCCACAACGACAAGCCGCTCCATGAAGCGACTGCTCAAACCCGTGACCACATGATGAGGTGCCACCATGTCTGATCAAGATCGAGACAACCCCCGGCGTGACTTTTTGCGCAAATCCTTGACCTTGATCCCGGTGGTCACGGTTGCCAGCACCGGCCTTGGCGGCTCGATGCTGATGGCCACGCCCGAGCCTGTTCAGGCCAGCCCGGCCAAGGCGCCTGCTAGCGAAAAGGCCTACGAGCCCAGTTACTTCACCGCTGAGGAGTGGGCTTTTATCAACGCCGCCGTCGCGCGCTTGATCCCCGCCGATGCCCAAGGCCCAGGTGCCCTGGAAGCCGGCGCGCCGGAATACATCGACCGGCAGATGAACACCCCCTACGCCAGTGGCGCCCTGTGGTTTATGCAAGGCCCGTTCAATGCCGACGCTCCGCCCGAGATGGGCTGGCAGAGCAAACTGGTGCCCAAGGAGATCTATCGCCTGGGTATTGCCGCCACGGATGCCTGGTCGAAAGCGTTCAACGGTAAAGCATTTGCTGGGCAAGACAGCGCTACCCAGGATGATCTGCTGCGCCGCCTGGAGGCAGGCGGTGCCGAAGCCGGCGAGCATTTCGCGGCGGTTCCGCCGAAGATTTTCTTCAACCTGTTGCTGCAAAACACCAAGGAAGGGTTCTTCTGCGACCCGATCCACGGCGGCAACAAAGGCATGGTTGGCTGGACCATGATCGGCTTCCCCGGCGCCCGCGCCGATTTTATGGATTGGGTGGAACGCAACGAGCAATACCCCTTCCCGGCTGTTTCCATCCGTGGCGAGAGGGCATAAACGTGGCGACCATCATGAAGAAAGTCGATGCAGTCATCGTTGGCTTTGGCTGGACTGGCGCGATCATGGCCAAAGAGCTGACGGAGGCGGGCTTGCACGTGGTAGCGCTGGAGCGCGGCCCGATGCAGGACACCTACCCGGACGGCAATTACCCACAAGTGATCGATGAACTGACCTACAGCGTGCGCAAAAAGCTGTTCCAGGACATTTCCAAAGAAACCGTGACCATTCGCCATAGCGTGAATGACATTGCCTTGCCCAACCGGCAGTTGGGTGCCTTCCTGCCGGGCAATGGCGTGGGCGGCGCGGGCCTGCATTGGTCGGGCGTGCATTTTCGGGTGGACCCCATCGAATTGCGCATGCGCAGCCACTACGAAGAGCGCTACGGCAAACACTTCATTCCCAAGGACATGACCATCCAGGACTTCGGCGTCAGCTACGAAGAACTGGAACCGTTCTTTGACTACGCCGAAAAGGTCTTCGGCACCTCTGGCCAGGCCTGGACCGTGAAGGGCCAACTGGTGGGTGAAGGCAAGGGCGGCAACCCTTATGCGCCGGATCGCTCCAGCCATTTCCCACTGGAGTCGCAGAAAAATACCTACTCGGCGCAGCTGTTCCAGAAAGCTGCCGCCGATGTGGGCTACAAACCCTACAACCTGCCTTCGGCCAATACCTCGGGGCCCTACACCAACCCCTATGGCGCGCAGATGGGCCCGTGCAACTTCTGCGGGTTTTGCAGTGGGTATGTCTGCTACATGTACTCCAAGGCCTCGCCCAACGTGAACATCCTGCCGGCCCTGCGCCAGGTGCCGAACTTTGAGCTGCGGCCAAATTCCCACGTGCTCAAGGTCAATCTCGACAGCAGCAAGCGCAAAGCCACCGGCGTGACCTATATCGACGCCCAGGGCCGCGAGATCGAGCAACCGGCGGACCTGGTGATTCTCGGCGCCTTCCAGTTCCACAACGTGCGCCTGATGCTGCTCTCGGGCATCGGCAAACCTTATGACCCGATCAGCGGCGAAGGGGTGGTGGGCAAGAACTTCGCCTACCAGAACATGGCCACCATCAAGGCCTACTTCGATAAAGATGTGCACACCAACAACTTTATCGGCGCCGGCGGCAATGGCGTGGCGGTGGACGACTTCAACGCCGACAACTTCGACCACGGCCCCCACGGCTTCGTCGGCGGCTCGCCGATGTGGGTCAACCAGGCGGGCAGCCGGCCGATTGCCGGCACCTCCAACCCACCGGGCACGCCGGCCTGGGGCAGTGCGTGGAAGCGCGCCACGGCCGATTACTACACCCACCAGGTGTCGATGGATGCCCACGGCGCCCATCAATCCTACCGGGGCAACTACCTCGACCTGGACCCGGTTTACCGCGATGCCTACGGCTTGCCGCTGCTGCGCATGACCTTCGACTGGCAGGAAAATGACATCAAGATGAACCGCTTCATGGTCGAGAAAATGGGCAAGATCGCCGAAGCGATGAACCCCAAGGCGATTGCCGTGCTCGGCAAAAAAGTCGGCGAGCACTTCAACACCGCGTCCTACCAGACCACCCACCTCAACGGTGGCGCGATCATGGGCACCGACCCGAAGACCAGCGCATTGAACCGCTACCTGCAGTGCTGGGATGTGCACAACGTGTTTGTCCCAGGGGCGTCTGCTTTCCCACAAGGCCTGGGTTACAACCCTACGGGCCTGGTGGCGGCACTGACCTATTGGTCGGCCCGGGCGATTCGCGAGCAGTACCTGAAAAATCCCGGCCCGCTGGTTCAGGCATAAGGAGCGACGAGCATGAAAGCATTTGTTATCGCGACCCTGGCCCTGTTCAGCAGTTGCTCGGTGAGCGCCGCGCAAACGGATCTGGTCAAACAGGGCGAATACCTGGCCCGCGCCGGTGACTGCGTGGCCTGCCATACCGCCAAGGGCGGCAAGCCGTTTGCCGGTGGCCTGGCGATGGAAACCCCGATCGGCGTGATCTACTCCACCAACATCACCCCGGACAAAACCGGCCTGGGGGACTACAGCTTTGCAGACTTCGATAAGGCCGTGCGCCATGGTGTCGCCAAAAGCGGTAGTACCCTTTACCCGGCGATGCCCTACCCGTCTTACGCACGCGTCAGCGAAACCGATATGCAGGCGCTGTATGCCTACTTTATGAACGGCGTGGAGCCGGTCGCCCAGGCGAACCAGGACAGTGATATTCCCTGGCCCTTGAGCATGCGCTGGCCCTTGGCGGCATGGCGCTGGATGTTTGCGCCCGAGGTGGCGGGCTATCAGGCCCCGGCCGGTGCCGACCCGGTGATCAGCCGTGGCGCCTACCTGGTGGAAGGCCTCGGCCACTGTGGCGCCTGCCACACTCCGCGGGCCCTGACCATGCAGGAAAAGGCCCTGAGCGCGTCGCAAGGTGCGGCGTTCCTGTCCGGCAGTGCGCCCCTGGAAGGCTGGATCGCCAAAAGCCTGCGCGGCGACCACAAGGATGGCCTGGGCAGTTGGAGCGAAGAGCAACTGGTGCAGTTTCTCAAGACCGGTCGCAGTGATCGCAGCGCAGTGTTTGGCGGTATGAGCGATGTTGTCGTACACAGCATGCAGTACATGTCTGAAGACGACCTGAACGCTATCGCCCGCTACCTCAAGAGCCTGCCGGCGGTGGACCCCAAGGATCAGCCGCACCAATACGACAAGCAAGTGGCCGAGGCGCTGTGGAAAGGCGATGACCGCCAGCCGGGCGCGGCGGTGTACATCGATAACTGCGCGGCCTGCCATCGTACCGATGGCCATGGCTACACCCGGGTGTTCCCGGCGCTGGCGGGCAACCCGGTGGTGCAGACGGCGGATGCCACATCGTTGATCAACATTGTGTTGAATGGCGGCACCCTGCCGGCCACTCACGCCGCGCCTTCTACCTTCACCATGCCGGCCTTTGCCTGGCGGCTGTCGGATCAGGAAGTGGCGGATGTGGTCAGTTTCATCCGTGGCAGTTGGGGTAACCAGGGCGCGCCGGTGAAGGCCGGTGATGTGGCCGACCTGCGCAAGCAGGCGCCATAGTCAGGTGGCGGCATTGGTGCCAGGCAGTGCCAATGCCGTCCCGCAGGGCCTGTTTCAGTTGCTCATATCCAGTTTGATTTTTGAGGCGGCAGTAGCAAGTTCGATAAGCAGCGCTTTGTCTTGAGCATCAACGTCGTTGTCTTGATCAATATCGCCATGGGCAGAGACTTTTGTGAACTCCCCTGTTGCAGGGTTCTTCGAGACACGCACGGCATATGAGCTCTGGATGTGCGGTAAGAACGTTTCTGGGTTCATCGTTGTGGTTATGAACTCAATCACGGCCGCATCGTTGTTAATGGTGACCATGATGCTTTTGGTTATTTCATGGGTGGTCATGATGGTTTCACGCCTCGGATGTGGGCTGACGTGATTACCGTACGTTGGCAAGCCAATGGCTTCTACTGTCAGAGATGACAGGTGGATGTATATCCAAGGTCGCACGCCAATCGTCTGTTGGCCCTGTACACGCTGCGAAATCTCGAATACTGTTTTTATATACAGTATCGGGATTGTCTTCATGTCTATCACCATGCCACCACGCGGGCGAGGCACCGCCACCAACCTGCACAATCGTTTCGCGCCCACGGTCAGTGTTGCCGAGGACGACGGCTGGTATCAGGAAGTACCGCCAACCCAGGGCACCGAAGTGCGTATCGAGACGGCGAAGACCATCATCACCCGCAACACCTCGCCGGACCTGCCATTCGACCGCTCCATCAACCCTTACCGGGGCTGTGAGCACGGTTGCATTTATTGTTATGCGCGGCCCAGCCATGCCTATTGGGACATGTCCCCGGGCCTGGATTTTGAAACCAGGCTGATCGCCAAGAGCAACGCCGCCCAGGTGCTGGAGCAGCAATTGTCCAAGCCCGGCTATGTGTGCGCGCCGATCAACCTGGGTTCCAACACGGACCCCTACCAACCCATCGAACGTGAATACACGATCACCCGGCAGATCCTGGAAGTGCTGCTGCGCTATCGCCACCCGGTGACCATCGTGACCAAGGGCTCGCTGATCCTGCGTGACCTTGACCTGCTCACGGCGCTGGCCCGCCAGCGGCTGGTGGCGGTGATGATCAGCCTCACCAGCCTGGACGATGAGCTCAAGCGCATCCTGGAGCCCCGGACGGCGGCGCCCAAGGCGCGGCTGCGGGCGATCCGGGTGATGCGCGGGGCGGGTATCCCGGTGGGCGTGCTGTGTTCGCCGATGATTCCGATGATCAACGACAGCGAACTGGAAAGCCTGCTGGCCGAAGCCCATGCTGCCGGGGCGCAGAGCGCGGCCTATATGATGCTGCGCCTGCCCCTTGAAGTGGCGCCGCTGTTCGAGGAGTGGCTGGCGGCCCATTACCCGCAACGGGCGGCCCATGTGATGAGCCTGGTGCGTCAGGTGCGCGGTGGCGAAGTCTATGACAGCCGCTTTGGTGTACGCATGCGCGGTGAGGGGCCGTTTGCCGATTTGCTGGCACAACGATTTGCCAAAGCGATCAAGCGCTTGGGGCTCAAGCATCGGGAGGGGTTCAATCTTGATTGCAGTGCATTCTGCCCGCCCGGCAGGCAACTGGCTTTGTTGTAGACTGACACAAATATATGCGTTGCCTTGTCAGGGTGGTCGCGATTTGACATCACTGAAACCCGCGAAATAGAGCGGTTCATTCAGTTTGAGTTAAGTTTCGGCAGGTACTTTGTTCATCGAGTGACTGATGGGGCGGCGGTGCAGGCGGGACACTTTTTTGTGTGGTTTCCCTGCTATGCGCGTCGACCTGAACTGCAAAACTCCCCGCGAGGATGAATCATGAGTGACAAGGATAAACAGCCGTTGGCTGCGTCGGCTTCAGCCCCCCACGAGGCGGAGTCCGCCGATGCAGCGCTGCAACACATTGTTGATGGTTTTTTGCATTTCCATAACGAGATCTTTCCCCAGCAGGAAGAACTCTTCAAAAAGCTCGCCACGGCCCAGAGCCCACGGGCGATGTTTATCACCTGTGCCGACTCGCGCATTGTTCCCGAACTGATTACCCAAAGCTCCCCGGGCGATCTGTTCGTCACCCGTAACGTGGGTAACGTCGTGCCGCCCTATGGGCAGATGAACGGTGGTGTGTCCACGGCCATCGAGTACGCGGTGCTGGCCCTGGGCGTGCAGCACATTATTGTCTGTGGCCACTCCGATTGTGGTGCGATGCGGGCGGTGCTCAACCCCCAGAGCCTGGAAAAAATGCCCACGGTCAAAGCCTGGCTGCGCCACGCCGAGGTCGCCAAGACCATGGTCCAGGACAACTGTGATTGCGCCAACGAAGGCGAAAGCATGCAGGTGCTGACCGAAGAAAACGTCATCGCCCAGTTGCAACACTTGCGCACCCACCCTTCTGTGGCTTCGCGCATGGCCAACGGTCAACTGTTTATCCATGGCTGGATCTACAACATCGAGACCAGCGAGATCAAAGCCTACGATGCGGATCAGGCTACGTTCCTGCCGTTGAACGGTTCGCTACCGATCCCTTCGGCGACGCCAAAAGCGCGCTTCTAAAACATTCCCTGCCGGGTAACGCGATGGCTGCCATGGATGCAGCCAGGCCTTGCCACGCCCGGCGAATGCCTCGGGAGAGTCATTATGCGTGCAGCTCAATTAAAAACAGTGCTGCCACGGGAGCTGTTGGCTTCGGTGGTGGTGTTTCTGGTGGCCCTGCCCTTATGCATGGGAATCGCCATTGCCTCGGGCATGCCACCGGCCAAGGGCCTGATCACCGGGATCATTGGTGGCCTGGTGGTGGGCTGGCTGGCCGGCTCGCCCCTGCAAGTCAGTGGCCCGGCGGCCGGCCTGGCGGTGCTGGTGTTCGAGCTGGTGCGCCAGCACGGCATGCAGATGCTTGGGCCGATCCTGCTGTTGGCGGGCTTTCTGCAACTGGTGGCCGGGCGCCTGCGCCTAGGCTGCTGGTTCCGGGTGACGGCGCCGGCGGTGGTCTATGGCATGTTGGCGGGGATTGGGGTGTTGATTGTCCTGTCGCAAGTGCATGTGATGCTCGATGGGGTGCCCAAACCCTCGGGGCTGGATAACCTCGCGGCCTTCCCCGCTGCGCTGGCCCAGGCCATTCCCGGCCTGGGTGGCGGGCTCGGTTGGCAAGCCGGCCTGCTCGGGTTGGCGACGATTCTGGTTATGTGGTTGTGGGATAAGTTCCGCCCGCAAACACTGCGCTTTGTCCCGGGCGCGCTGCTGGGTGTGGGCCTGACGACCGTGACCAGCCTGGTGTTGGCCTTGCAGGTCAAGCGTGTGGAAGTGCCGGAAAACCTGGCCGATGCCATTGATTGGCTGCGTCCCAGCGACCTGCTGAACCTGGCCGATCCCAGCCTGTTGATCGCCGCCTTCGCGGTGGCCTTTATCGCCAGTGCCGAAACGTTGCTCTCGGCGGCGGCAGTGGACCGCATGCACAACGGTCAGCGCTCGGACTTCGACAAGGAATTGTCCGCCCAGGGTGTAGGCAACATGCTCTGCGGCCTGGTGGGGGCGTTGCCCATGACCGGGGTGATCGTACGCAGTTCGGCCAACGTCCAGGCCGGGGCGACCACGCGCTTGTCGGCGATGTTCCATGGCCTCTGGCTGCTGGCCTTTGTGCTGTTGCTGTCGAGCGTGCTGCAAAGCATTCCGGTGGCGAGCCTGGCGGGGGTGCTGGTGTACACCGGGATCAAGTTGGTGGACCTCAAGGCATTCCGTGGCCTGGCGCGTTATGGCCGGATGCCGATGTTCACCTACGCGGCCACGGCCCTGGCGATCATCTTGACCGACTTGCTGACGGGCGTACTGGTAGGTTTCGGGCTGACCCTGGTGAAACTGGCGTGGAAGGCTTCACGCTTGAAAGTCAGCCTGATCGACCTGCCCCAGGACGGTGAAATGGAGTTGCGCCTGATCGGTGCCGCGACGTTTCTCAAGGTGCCCGCCTTGACCCAGGTGCTGGCGAGCGTGCCGGCGGGGACCACGGTGCATGTGCCGCTCAATAACCTGAGTTACGTGGATCATTCGTGCCTGGAGTTGCTGGAGGAATGGGGGCGGGCCAATGCGGCCAAGGGCTCGACGCTGGTGATCGAGGCGCGGGGGTTGAAGCGTAGGCTGGAAGGGCGGATACGGACCACGACCCGGATCGGCTCTGCCCCGCAGCTGGCTGACGAAACCGGATAAAAATGTGGGAGCGGGCTTGTGTGGGAGCCGGGCTTGCCCGCGATAGCATCACCGCGGTGTAACTGATACACCACGGTGCCTGCAT